>DGOT01000068.1 GCA_002389465.1 Bacteroidales bacterium UBA4459
TGTTTATTTACTCACTTTTATTGTAAGTTTCATGTTTGATTTTGCACTGATATTAACCATTGGGAATGTTTTTCTGGGTTTGTTTGTCTCTGCCTTAATCGGACTTGTTTCGGGTTTTGTTCCCGCCTGGTCGGCTTCGCGTTTGAATCCGGTAGATGCAATCAGGTCAAGTTTTTAACTGTGTTACATGGTTTTTTTCCTAAACTAATTGGTATCAGACCTGTATAAATTTCATCATTTTCCTATCCTGTAATCTGCTAATATTAGCTATCTTTACCATCTAAAGAGTTTTAAATGGAGAAGCGCTGGGTTTTAAAGAAAAATGCTGATGCCGAGATAGTTAAGTTGCTGTCTTCGAAATTGAATATCAGCAGGCCTCTGGCTAATTTGCTGGCCCAACGCGGTGTAGAAACATACGATGAAGCAAAGAAATTTTTCCGGCCTGAGCTAAGTCATCTTCATGATCCTTTCTTAATGAAAGATATGGATAAAGCGGTAAACCGAATTCTTACCGCTATAAAAAAAGGTGAAAAAATTATTGTTTATGGTGATTATGATGTGGACGGAACAACGGCTGTCGCCGTGGTTTATTCTTTCTTAAAACAATTTCATCGTAAAACAGAATTTTATATACCCGATCGTTATGATGAGGGTTATGGTATTTCTTACAAAGGAATTGACTATGCCATCAAATCGGGTGTTAAATTAATGATCACGCTCGATTGCGGTATTAAAGCGGTTGAAAAAGTTGCTTACGCCAAACAGCGCGGGTTAGATACAATTATCGGCGACCATCATCGCCCCGGTGAAAAAATTCCGGACGCGGTAGCTGTTCTGGACTCAAAACAAGACGATTGCCCATACCCGTATAAAGAACTGTCGGGTTGTGGTGTAGGATTTAAACTGGTAGAGGCTCTAGGCATAAAAAAGGGTGTCGGAAAAGATATTGCATATGAATACCTTGACCTTGTTGCTGTTAGTATTGCTGCAGATATAGTATCTATTACCGGCGAAAACAGGGTGCTGGCCTATTATGGCCTCAAAAAAATAAATACAAATCCGAGTGTGGGTATTTATGCCCTTTTAAAATCCGCCGGTATCAAAGAAAACACAAACCCGGCCAGTGAGCTGCTTTGGGAACGGGAAATTAATGTTAACGATCTTGTTTTTTTGCTGGGACCCCGTATCAATGCAGCAGGACGCATTGAAAGCGCTACCGATTCCGTACGTTTGCTGATCAGTAACAACATGGATTATGCCGATAAACTTGGCCGGCAAATAGATGACCTGAACCTGACACGCCGAGACCTGGACAGTCATATCACACAGGAAGCGGTTAATATGATCAGGGATATCTCGATCAACAATAAGAAAACAACGGTCGTCTACAAAGACTCGTGGCATAAAGGGGTAATCGGTATAGTTGCTTCACGGCTCGTAGAATTATTTTACAAACCCACTATCGTATTAACAAAAACCGACGAGCTTATAACCGGATCGGCCAGATCAATTAAAAATTTCGACATCTACGATGCCATCGATTCATGCAGCCACCTGCTGGAACACTTTGGCGGGCACACTTATGCTGCGGGACTTGCCCTGAAACCGGAAAACCTGGAACTGTTTATCGAGGAGTTCGAAAAATATGCCTCAGACAGGATCGTAGAAGAGATGTTGATCCCGGAAATTGAAATAGATCTGGAATTATTCATCAGCGATATTAACTTCAAATTTTTCCGCATCGTACGGCAATTCGCCCCTTTCGGACCAGGAAATATGGCGCCCATGTTCGTTACTAACAACGTGATTGATACAGGATATGCCAAGTTGGTTGGCCGGAAGAATGGACAGAACCATTTAAAATTTTCTGTGGTCCATCCCGACAGGACTGGTAATCCGGTACCGGCCATTGCTTTTAACCAGGGACACCATCTGGAAAATATGAAAAAAGGTAACCCTTTCGGTATTTGTTACCATATTGACGAAAATACCTGGCAGGGAAACACAACACTGCAGTTAAGAATAATGGATATTAAATTCTAATCTTCCTCCGGTAATTCCTCAACGATCGTTTTTTCAATGTTTTTCAGCTTCACCGACATGTAAATCAGAACTACCCCTATAATAAATGCCAGGATGCCACTAATGACAACAAGAAATTGCGCAGTTTCAAAAGGGTTGAAAAACAAAATAATGCCAAAGACCAGTGAAATTAATCCGTTAATTAAAAACGTGTTTTTTTCAGAAGGAATAAATTCAGGTCTTGTGGCCAGATAAAGCTGTAGTATGGCCATTATAACGGCCCACGCTCCAATAATTATAACGAATATAGTAAGTGATTTGGCCGTATAAAATGTTAACAACACACCAATAATAATGGTAATAACCGAGCTGATCAAATCAGTTACATAAGGAAGGTGCGCTCTGATGTTACTAACAGCACCCCACAGCATAGCCAGACCAATAATCAACAGAATAATTCCAAAATACATGACCATGGTTGTCACTGTAGTATCCGGTACGATAACAGCCAATAGTCCGTATAAAATAGCAATAATTCCGCTAAATGTAAGTGTTCGCCAATTGCCTAAACTTCTTGAGCTCATAATTCTTCATGTTTAAATTAATGTATAAAGATAGCTATTTCTTAGAGACTGTTTGGGTTTTGTTTTTAGGATTTATTATAATGTGTTTTTTGTCAGATCAAGGCATTTTTGAGAGGCATAGCAGAGCTATGGGTCGAAAAAATAACGATGAGATAGCGCAAAAGACGCATAAGAAAACTGAAGGATTAATTCCAAACGGTCTCTTAAAAAACTGTTATACGGTTATGCCCATTTTTTTCATTAAAACCGTAGCATTTGTATTTTTAGAAATTCCGTCTCTGATTTTGTAGTCGAACAATAACTCATCGTTCTTCATATCCACTTCAAAGCATTTATTGGCAATCTGGTCCGGAAATGCTTTCTGCAGTTCACCCAGAGCAATATCGTGTGTGGCAATCATGCCCGACGCGCCTAAAGTCACCAGTTGCCTGAGTAGTCCTTCCGAACCCTTGTGTTTGTCAATGGAATTGGTCCCCCGTAAAATTTCATCCAACAAAACAAACAGTTGCCCCCCATTCTCCAGCCGGGTAATGATTTCTTTTAACCTTTTTAGTTCGGCAAAAAAATACGATTCGCCGTCCTGTATTGAGTCGGAGGTTTTTATGCCCGTGTGTAGTTCCGCGGGGGTCATGATAAACTTTTTAGCTAACACCGGCGCGCCCGTCATGGCCAGAATCATATTCACTCCCACCATTCTCAAATAGGTGCTTTTTCCTGCCATGTTGGCTCCTGTAACTATCTGAAACTTACCCCACCCGTTCAGGTTAATATTGTTGCCTACACTTTTTTCTGCGTTAATTAGAGGATGGCGGGCGTCCTCAGCTTCCAGTACAAAATCATCTTCTGAAAACACAGGAAATACCGCGTCCGGTTGACTGAAGGCGAAACCTGCCAGTGAAGCTTGTACATCAAATAAAAACATGGTGTCAAAAACAACTTTCATTTGATGCCCGTAAGCCTTTTTCCATTTTTCCAAACGGATGCACTGACAAATGTCCCATAAAAAGAAAATATTCAGAAAAAACCCAACCAGAATATTTAACCGGTAATCAAAGGCAGTCGTAATCCGGGATAATTTTTTAATAACCTCCTGTGCCGATCTGCCTTTATCAGAAATCCTGTTTCTGTTTTCATTCAGTAATTCCGATGTAAATTGTTCATTCTCTATCATCCGGAACATTTCGCCAAATTTTTTCAGTGTTTCCGTTTTTATGCTCAACTGCTGGTGCAGTTTGTTTATGGATGAAATTTTTCCTCCAACTATTAGAAACGGAAGAATCAGAAACAACAGAAAAGCTCCAAACCCCACGTAACCCGTGCTCATCAAAAAAATGATACCGAAACCCAGTACAGGCGTAATGATCAACATAGATTTATAAAACAATTTGTCATATATCATCGTATCGTCTTTGGCCCAGCTTAAAAAATTTTCAATAGTAAATTTTTCTTCATTTGCCAGTTTTCCATATGCCTGAAATTGTTGTCGCCAGACGGGCATCTCTTTCAATTCGCTTACAGCTTTCTGTTTCCTGATCAGTTCTTTTATGTTTTTTTCAGGGTTTGTAAACCTTTTAGCAAGTATGTTCCGGCCGTTTACTGTAGCACTTCTGTTAATAAGCTGGAATAGTGATCCTTCTCCAAATATATCCAGGTCGGACGTGAATGGGTGCTGATCGTCCGCATATTCTTTTCCTCCGGGAATGCCAGATGTTTTTCCTTGCAGCAATGCCTGCTCGTTCTCGTTGATCGTTACAAGAGTTTCGTACCATTTTTTTTCTTTGTAAAGCTTTGCGTGACGGCTTACTAAAAATATGAATATGCCAAAACCCAGGATGCCGATTGCCATAAGTGCATACAGGTGGACGCCTGAGAGAATGTAAATACCGGCGACTGTACTAAGAAATATAGATATACGTAGTATAGAAATGCGCCGGATTTTCCGGGTTGTATTAAATAATTTTTTTGTGCATTTCTTTTTCTGGCTCTCAAAAAATAAATAGGGGTTCTTTTTTTCTTCTTTCATTGTCAGGGTTTAACCCTTGCAAATTTAAAGATAATGGCAGAAGTGCGTTTTAATTGTCTGTTAATAAACCATAATCTTTTTTGAGGTGGGTTTACCTTTATTTGTTCGCACTGTAATTATATACAAATCTCTGGCGTGTCCTGACAGGGAAAAATGAATTTGTCTTTCTGATGATTTTCTTTCTTTTATTAACCTGCCATTAAGATCGGTTATTATAATATAGTGATCTTCACTTAGACGTAAGATGGGAATAATCCTTACGCCTTTTACCCATATTTACGAACGCAATGCAAGAATAGTATATTAAAACAATGTATTTTATACATTTGGTTTGTTAATTAACTTGTTGATTTAACAAGTATTATTAGATTTGTCTTTCAAAAATAATTAAACTTAAGATTATGCGTATTTTAACTTATTCAATTTGGGTGGTTTTCATCCTGTTTTTCGTTTCC
>DGOT01000019.1 GCA_002389465.1 Bacteroidales bacterium UBA4459
TATGGACATATTAAAAATACTATCACTGATGATGGACTACCCCCGTCCAGAACTGAAAACTCATAATAGTGAGTTTGAAGAAGAGATTAAAAAAGCTCAGGGTATTTCTGCTACGGATAAAGAAGACCTTATCAAGGTACTGCATTATTTTCGTGATCAGGACATGATGGACGTTCAGGAAAACTACGACAGCATATTTGAACGCGGCCGATCAACCTCGCTGCTTTTATTTGAACATGTTCATGGAGAATCTCGTGATCGTGGTCAGGCCATGGTAGATTTAATGGCGCTTTACGAAAATGCCGGTTATGAAATTAGCGTACGTGAACTACCGGATTACCTTCCCTTGTATCTGGAATTTTTATCTACTCGTCCAAAGCAGGAAATTATAGACGGGATTGATGATGTTGCCCATATTGTAGGTATTCTGGCGGAACGCCTGAAACAAAGAGACAGTGTTTATCATCATTGTTTTGAAGTACTCCTTAATGTAGCAAGCGTTAGTGTAGATGCAGAGCATCTTGAAACACTGGTCTCAAGTGAAGAGCGTGATGATACTATGGAAGCAATTGATAAACTGTGGGAAGAGGAAATGGTGACTTTTGCCACCACTGATCCAAACACATCGTGCTCAACAACGAAAGCACCTGGAAAAAGTAAATCAGTCGAGAAATCTTCCCCCGTACACTGGGTAGACAACAAGCCGACTTCCCCAAAAACCTCAACCAGGAATTGATCTGAGGATATATAAATGACTTTTAATATTTTGTTTTTTGGTGTCTATCCATACGTAGCAGTTGCGATTGCCGTCATTGGAGCCTGGGCACGATTTGATATGGCACAATACACCTGGAAGGCTCAGTCCAGCCAGATGCTAAGCAATAAAAACATGCGTGTTGCCAGCAACCTTTTTCATGTAGGGATATTGTTTGTTCTGGCCGGCCATTTTGTTGGCTTGCTAACGCCCGAATCGATGTATCACTATGTTATTTCCTCGCAAAACAAGCAACTGTTGGCCATGATCTCCGGTGGCTTCTTTGGCTTTCTTTGTTTCATTGGTTTAAGCATGTTGATTTACCGTCGCTTAACCGATGAAAGAGTAAAAGCCAATACCAGCTTTTCTGATATGTTGGTGCTGTATGCGTTGTTGGCGCAGCTTTCACTGGGTCTACTCAGTATTCCGGTTTCAGCAGGTCACCTTGATGGCTCTGTTATGGTGCTGCTAGGCAACTGGGCACAATCCATCGTAACCCTGAACCCAATCGACGCAGCGGCATCTATTCAATCTGTAAATATTATTTACAAACTTCATGTATTTCTTGGGCTGAGTCTGTTTGTGTTATTTCCTTTTACCCGTCTGGTTCATATTGTCAGCGCTCCCGTCTGGTACTTTGGTCGCCGTTACCAGGTTGTTAGACAAAAAAGAGCTTAGGAGAAAAACTAATGGCAGAAATAAATAACATCTCTTCGGCAGCGCCCAACATTATAAATGTCGCGGTGAATGGCGTGACCATCCCTGCCGATCAAATTGCGGAAGAGTTGCAATACCATCCGGCTGGTTCTGCAGATGAAGCTGTGTTTAAAGCCACAGAGGCATTAATAATTGAGCAGCTGCTTTTACAAAAAGCCCAATTATATGGAATCTCTGGTGAAGCAGAAGCTCATGAAGATGAAACCCCTGAAGAAGCAGCCATAAGAACGGTTCTTGAACGTGAGGTTGCTCCTTCTACCGCTAGCGACAAAGAATGCCAACAATACTACCAGGCAAATCTGGGGAAATTTAAAAGCGCACCTTTAATGGAAGTTTCCCATATTTTACTTGCGGCCGATCATCGAGATTTTGATGCAAGACAGCACGTGCGGGAAAAAGCCGAGCAATTAATTGAACAACTAACAAATAACGCTGCATCATTTTCAGAACTGGCCAAAACCCTCTCAGCCTGCCCGTCGAAAGAGGATGGTGGAAGCTTAGGTCAAATTTCCAAAGGGCAAACCACTCCCGAATTTGAACGACAGGTAGTATTGCTAGATGAAGGGCTTGCTTTATCACCCATTGAAAGCCGCTATGGCTGCCATGTTGTTTACATCAACCAAAAAATTGATGGTACGCAAATGTCTTTTGAAGACTGTAAAACTAAAATAAAACACTATTTGCAAGATCAATCGTATGTAAGAGCTGTGGGGCAGTATATTTCCATTCTTATTGGCGAAGCAGATATCCTTGGCTTTGATTTTGAAACATCCGGTTCTCCGCTGGTGCAATAAGTGCAAGATTAAAAGATACCGAGCACCATTCATATTTACATTTCACTACAAGTTTCTTCACATTAGTAACTGAAATAAGTGTTTATTTTAGCTACTATTAATTATAAGTCGTTGAAACACGATCTCTTAACTTTAAGTTGATTTATTAGAAAGGGAACTTCTAAGATAGGAGCCGATAGATGAAATCCCTTAAATTAATAGTTATTTTAATCACCTTTCAGTTTCTAGCAAACCTTTCTTTTGCAGCCCAGAGTAATTTACCATCTCTTAATTGTAAATTTAGTAATAAAAATACGCTCTACAAAACCCAGATAGATCTCAATACATATACGATTCTTTTTAAGAAATCACCAAAAAATGTTAAAGGTAATGAATATACTTACCATTACCTCAATGCCTACACTCTGGCCTTTGGTGAGAAAGGTAGGAAAAACTTTTCAAATAACACTGACAATAATAGCTACATTATTCATAATGACATAGCTCACGGCCGAGCCTCCTTGTTTATAATATCCATGAACAGTAGTTCTGCATTAAGAATAAATGGCAGTTGTAGTATATAAATCATCACCCGCCTTCCTATCGAAAAACCCTGGCCCGGCGTTGTCACCTTGGCAATTCACGAAATATTCAGGCTAACATTTATGTTAGCCTTATGATTTTNNCCGCTTAAAACCTCGCCCAAGAGGATTCCATTTAATTACCAATGAAGTATTGAGTGAAATTCCTGAATTAAAAACCTTCAATCCAGGCCTGTTGAATTTACTGATCAAGCATACCTCTGCCTCACTGACCATTAACGAAAAT
>DGOT01000181.1:0-4118 GCA_002389465.1 Bacteroidales bacterium UBA4459
GGCGAAAACAGATGTTTCGACCCGTCAATATGGGAGTTGAACAAAACGCCTTCTTCCGTAAGCTTTCTCCGGTGCGTAAGCGAATACACCTGGTAGCCGCCGCTGTCGGTCAGGATTGGCCGATCCCATCCGTTGAATTTGTGCAAACCACCTGCCTGCTCAATGACTTCCAGCCCTGGGCGCAGATACAAATGATACGTATTGCCTAAAATAATATCGGCATGCACATCTTCTTTCATATCGCGTATATGGACTCCTTTCACACTTCCCAATGTCCCGACAGGCATAAAGATCGGTGTTTCGATCAGCCCGTGGTCTGTTTCTATCAATCCCGCCCTGGCTGCACTTTTAGTATCTGTTTTTCGAAGTTTGAATTTCATACTTAATAGTAAATTAGGCAAAGATAGCCGATTGTGCAAACAGGAAGCTTTTCTTAAGAGGTAAATTATCGTTAAATATTCCTAAATTTGTTCAGTAAATTCCTCTGACCAACTATGAACTTCACACTTCTTGAAACTGTTTTTTTAACGATCCTGGCGGGAGCTGTATTTATCCAGCTGGCTTACTACTGGCTGCTGTTCGCACGGCTGGCATTTTATAAGCCAAAAAAGGTTGCCGATGTATATGCTTCGCCGGTTTCGGTGGTTCTGGTGGCCAGAAATGAATACACCAACCTGAAAAATAACCTGCCAATTATTCTGGAACAGGAATATAATGATTATGAAGTGGTAGTAGTTAATCATGTTTCGGATGACGAAACGATGGAATTGTTGGAAGATTTTGAAAAAAAATATCCACACCTTAAAGTAGTGAACATCACCCAGGACCTGAACTTTTTTAAGGGCAAGAAATTTCCGCTGTCGATCGGTATCAAATCTTCGGCAAACGAGCTGCTACTGCTGACTGACGCCGACTGTTGGCCGGAAAGCAAACACTGGATTAGCTCGATGGTGAAAAATTATACAACCGGTAAACAGCTTGTGCTTGGTTATGGTCCGTACAGAAAAGAGAAAGGCCTTGTCAACCTGTTCATCCGGTACGATACTTTTTGGGTGGCGATGCAGTATCTTTCATATGCATTGGCCGGCATACCCTATATGGGCGTGGGACGAAACCTGTCGTACACCCGCTCCCTGTTTTTTGAAAATAAGGGTTTTACGGCGCATTACCGGATTGCTTCCGGTGATGATGACCTGTTTATCGGCCAGGTGGCTAAAAAAAGCAATACGGCAATTGAAGTATCATCAGACAGTTTTGTTTATTCCGAACCAAAAAGATCGTTTCGTACGTGGTTCAGGCAAAAGCAACGGCACCTGACGACCGGAAAGTTTTATAAACCGAAGATCAAATTCCTGCTGGGGCTGTTTAGCCTGAGTCAATTGGTATTTTATACCTCATTCTTCACCTTGTTTTTTATTTCGGAAGCATATTACATCGTAGTGGGCTTATTTCTGCTGCGGTTTATTTCGCATATGATTGTGCAAAAAAAAGCAGGCGATCTGCTTAAAGAAAAGCAATTATTGATAATTTCGCCCCTATTGGAAGTTTTTTATATACTTTTATTACTTGCTTTGTTTATAAAAAGCATGTTTGTCAAACATATGCAATGGAAGTGAACGTCGGCTTAACTGAAAAAGGACAACGAGACCACGAGCTTATAAAAAGAGCCCTGGAAAAAAGCGACCAGCAGGCTTATGCCCAACTGGTTGATTATTACCGGGACTCCCTTTATTTTATGATGTTGAAGATGACCAATAATCAGCATGATGCCGATGATCTGACTATTGAAGCATTCGGAAAAGCTTTTAAAAATTTGAAGCAGTATACGCCTGATTACGCCTTTAGCACCTGGTTGTTTAAAATTGCTACCAACAACTGCATCGATTTCATGCGGAAGAAGAAAAAGGGAGATATAACGCTGAAAACCGATAGCGATGATGCGTTGGCAAATATCTCGCAACAAATACCGGCTCATGGCCCTGATCCTGAAGAAAGTTTCATCAAAGATCAGAAAATCGACCTGATGCGCGATGTAGTGCAGCGCCTGAAGCCCCATTACCGCAGGCTTATCGAGCTCCGCTATTTCAAGGAGTATTCATACGAAGAAATTGTGGAAGAGTTGGACCTACCGCTGGGAACCGTCAAGGCGCAACTGTTCCGTGCGCGTGAATTTCTTTTCAATATCCTCAAAAATTCCAAAGAAAAGATTTAAAGCAAAATCCCTTTGCCCTTGCTTGTGTCCAAACCATCGATTATTGATTGATTTTAAAACTATATACGGTTGGTTGAGGCACCAACCGGGGGGCTGTCGGTTCATAATTCCATCTCATACATTTAACTCCGCTGTTAATGTCCACGCCAACAGCAATATGTAACTGATTTTTTATAATTAATTGCGCTTAGTGAAGACGCCAATAGTTGAATGAAAGAAGATTTAAAATTTATTAACCTTTAGGTATGAGCAATAGCCTGCTATTTGCCTTATTTGTTATAATTTTGCTTTATATAAATAACTAACCAAAACGTACCATGGATTTCAAAAATGCCATATTACAGGGAATTCCTACAGAATTACCTCCATCGAAGCCTTACGATACCAGCGTAAGTCATGCGCCGAAAAGGAAAGATATTTTGTCAGCCGAAGAAAAAAAGCTGGCATTGCGTAATGCGCTGAGGTATTTTTCGCAGAAATTCCACGAAGTGCTGGCGGAAGAGTTTGCCAAAGAGTTGGAAACCTACGGGCGTGTCTACATGTATCGTTTCCGCCCGGATTATGCGATGTATGCACGGCCAATTGATGAATATCCGCACCAAACAAAACAAGCGGCAGCCATTATGCTGATGATCACCAACAACCTCGATCCGGCTGTAGCCCAGCATCCGCACGAGCTGATCACTTATGGTGGCAACGGTGCTGTTTTCCAGAATTGGGCGCAGTATCTCCTTACCATGCAATACCTGGCTACCATGACTGAGGAACAGACAATGGTAATGTATTCGGGCCATCCGTTGGGCTTGTTCCCGTCGCATAAAGATGCCCCGCGGGTGGTGGTTACCAATGGTATGGTCATTCCCAACTATTCGAAACAGGATGACTGGGAGAAATTTAATGCGTTAGGTGTATCGCAATACGGCCAGATGACGGCGGGATCATACATGTACATCGGTCCGCAGGGAATTGTACACGGAACAACCATTACCGTAATGAATGCTGCAAGGAAAGTGGCTCAACACGGTGAAAACCCTTTCGAAGGCAAGTTGTTTATTACTTCGGGACTGGGTGGTATGTCGGGAGCACAGCCGAAAGCGGCGGATATCTCAGGTGTTATTTCGGTGACAGCCGAAGTAAACCCGAAAGCTGCCCGCAAAAGGTTCGAACAGGGATGGGTGAGAGAAATCATCACCGGCATGGATGAACTCGTAGTCCGGGTGAAACAGGCCAAAGAAAGAAAAGAAACTGTATCCATTGCTTACGAAGGTAACATTGTAGATGTGTGGGAACGATTCGACAAAGAGAATATTTATGTTGATTTTGGCTCTGATCAGACTTCGCTGCACAACCCGTGGGCAGGTGGTTACTACCCTGTGGGGCTTGGTTTTGAAGAATCCAACAAAATGATGGCGGAACAGCCCGAATTGTTTAAAGAAAAAGTGAGAGAGTCGCTGAGAAGACAGGCAGCTGCCATCAACAAACATACCGCCAAAGGAACTTACTTCTTCGATTATGGCAATGCCTTTCTGCTGGAAGCTTCCAGGGCGGGAGCCGATGTAATGGCGGAAAACGGAATTGACTTCAAATATCCGTCGTATGTGCAGGACATCATGGGGCCGTTGTTTTTCGATTTCGGTTTTGGTCCGTTTCGGTGGGTATGTACATCAGGAGATCCGGATGATCTGGATACTACTGACAAGATCGCCTCTGACGTAATGGAAGAATTAATGCTGCAGGCTCCGGAAGACATCCAGAGCCAGATGATGGACAACATCAACTGGATCAAAGGCGCCCGTGAGAACAAGCTGGTAGTTGGTTCGCAGGCCAGGATCCTGTACGCTGATGCCAACGGAAGAATTAAAATTGCAGCAGAATTCAATAAAGCGATCAAAGAAGGAAAAATCTC
>DGOT01000181.1:4183-5139 GCA_002389465.1 Bacteroidales bacterium UBA4459
GATTCGTTCAGAGGTGCTACCTGGGTGTCTATCCACAACGGTGGCGGTGTAGGCTGGGGTGAGGTGATCAACGGCGGTTTCGGCATGCTGCTTGATGGATCGGATGACGCCGACCGGAGGTTGAAATCCATGTTGTTTTGGGATGTGAACAATGGCATCTCAAGAAGAAGCTGGGCCCGCAACAAAGGGGCTATGGCAGCTGTTAAACGCGCTATGTCGGAAACGCCCGGCCTGAAAGTAACCTTCCCCAATCTGGCAGATGACGACCTGGTGAACAGGTTCTTTTAGAACAGTTTATGTATAAAAAAAGCTGCCTTATGGGCAGCTTTTTTATGAGTCGGTTAGGTATTATTTATTCGGCAACCATCACTTTTTTCGTAATGATCTCATCGTTAAACCGAAGCCGTACAAAATAAATACCGTTGCTAATCCCGGACATGTCCATCTGAATTTTCTGTGCGCCGCTGTTCATTTCACCGCCATACAAATTTATCATGTTTCTACCCAGCATATCGTAAACGGCTGCGCTCACGTATGTTGTTCCGTTCAGGGAGAATTCGATATTAGCAGTTTTTGATATTGGGTTGGGATATATCGTAATGTCATCAGCTTCCGGCAATTCCGGTGTGTCCACAAACATACCGTGTACCAGCTGAGCTGTTGCCGTATACGTAAAGTCACCTCCCATCCATAATGGCTCGTAACTTTCATCCGTGATTACATAAAAGCCGCCATCTAGTCCTAGTCCTGAAGCATCGTTCAATGTTAAGCTGTAACATCCGGTTTCAGGGAAATTGAGTTCGGTGAGTTGCAGGGTGTTATCCTCATATGGGCCGCCTTCAGCCAGAACGGTACCTTCCGAATCCTTAATATTCCAGGTGATACCCTGTGGGTCGCCTAAGGTTTGCACGCCGAAATAACAATTTTCGGGATATGTTGTTGATCCCGGAATTTTA
>DGOT01000046.1:0-13180 GCA_002389465.1 Bacteroidales bacterium UBA4459
AATATGGCTGGTCGTGGTACCGATATTAAACTGGGGGAAGGGGTGAAAGAAGCCGGAGGATTAGCAATTATTGGTACTGAGAGGCATGAATCACGAAGGGTGGACAGGCAGCTAAGGGGGCGTGCCGGAAGGCAGGGAGATCCGGGAAGTTCACAGTTTTTCGTGTCGCTGGAGGACGACCTGATGCGTATGTTCGGCTCGGGACGAATTGCAGGAATTATGGATAGGCTTGGACTGCAGGAAGGCGAGGTGATCCAACATTCCATGATCACAAAATCAATTGAACGGGCACAAAGAAAGGTAGAAGAAAACAACTTTGGTATCAGAAAAAGATTGCTGGAGTACGATGATGTGATGAACTCACAAAGAGAAGTGATTTACAAAAGAAGAAGACATGCCCTGTTCGGTGAAAGGTTAACTGTAGATGTTTCCAATATGATATATGATCTGTGTGAGCATATCGTTTCGGACTATCAGGGTGTGGGTGATTTTGAAGGATTCAAAATGGAGCTCTACCGTACATTGGCCATACAAACACCATTTGAAGAGAAAGAATTTATTTCGGAAAATACCGATAAACTGACGGATAAGCTGTTCGAGCTTGTTTACGAAGCTTATTTGGTAAAACTGGATAAACTGTCGGCTGATACCTTACCGGTTATCACTGAGGTTTATGAAAATCAATCACAATACGAGAATATTGCTATTCCGTTTTCCGATGGTATCAAAAAGATGCAAATTGTTGCCAACCTGGAAAAATCAGTAGATACCAAAGGAAAAGAGGTGTGCATTGCCTTCGAAAAGAGTGTAACTCTTGCCCACATTGATGAAGCATGGAAAGAACACCTTCGCGAGATGGATGATCTGAAACAATCAGTTCAGAACGCCTCGTACGAACAGAAGGACCCATTGCTGATCTATAAACTCGAGTCGTTTGAATTGTTCAAAAAGATGATTCATCGAATTAATAAAGATGTTGTTTCCTTCCTGGTTAAGGGAGATATCTTTGTTCCGAATTCCGATGCTGTTCGTGAAGCAAAAAGACCACGTGGATTAGACCGTTCGAAAATGAAGGAGGAGAGGGGAGACTTGCTCTCACAGGCACACAGTAATACGCAGGAGCAGGCACGTGTTCAGCCCGTTAAAGTGGAAAAGAAAGTAGGAAGAAACGACCCCTGTCCTTGCGGTAGCGGAAAGAAGTACAAACATTGTCACGGCAAAGGCCTTTAGTGGTATTTCGGTATATTAGGTATGGCTCTTGAAATTATCTTTCTTATTTAAGGAGTAATTTTGCTGTACTAATTGCGTTTAAGGTTTATATTTGTAAGGTCAAACCTTGACCAAAAACATAGGCATGTGCAATTATCCATATATAGCTCTGCTTTTTACCTTACTTATTTTTATTTCAGAACAACATATTGTTGCCCAGGATACTGTTCAAAACACTATTCGTAAACGACCAAAGGTTGGGTTAGTGATGAGCGGAGGCGGAGCCAAGGGATGGGCGTATATAGGTTTGCTGAATGTAATGCACGAAGTTGGACTGGAAGTGGATTATGTGGCCGGGTCGAGTGCTGGTTCCATTATCGGTTCTATGTATGCTCTCGGATATCATCCTGATACAATGATCAGTATCATCAGAGATATTAACTGGGATGCGATCATGACCGACAAAATTGACAGGAAATATATTGCTTATGAAGAAAAGGAGTTCGGCGATTCATACATCCTGGATTTACAGATAAAAAAGAAGGAGTTTGGGCTTAAAGCATCTATGTACGAAGGACAGGTGATTAATTTAATGCTCAATCGTGTTTATTCGCCGGCTTATAAAGTGCATGATTTCAGTAAATTACAAACACCTTTTCTGTGTATTGGTACAGATCTGATAAACGGCGAACAAGTGCTGTTGGATAAAGGGTATCTGCCAATGGCTGTAAGGTCTAGTATGTCAATACCAGCTTACTTTTCGCAAACCTTTTACGATGGAAAATATCTGATTGACGGAGGAGTGATCAATAATTATCCGGTGATGCCGGTGAAAAATAAAGGTGTTGATTATATTATCGGTGCCGATGTTCAGCAGGGAAAAGAAATAACTATTGATGAACTAAATTCTATACCAAAAATTCTGGATCATATCATTGGCTATTACAGACGTGAAGCCAACGACGTTGGTTACGCAAATACAGATATGTACATTCATTTTGATATGCCATACGGCATGATGGATTTTAATAAATACGATTCGATCATTGCCATTGGCGAAAAGGTGGGGCGGCAGCACTATGATGAATTAAAGAACCTGGCCGATTCACTCAATACCATCGAATATAAACCACTGAAAAAGTATACAGGCAAACCTCTCGACTCAGTCTATATTGATAACGTTGTCATCGAGGGTAACAAGAAGGTGTCTTCACAATATTTTGAAAATTCATTTAATAAATTTAAAAATTCATGGGTTTCACTAGATGAACTGGAAGAAGAAATAGACAGGGCTTATGGCAGCAGGTTCTTTTCACATGTTTTTTATGAATTGCGGTACCTAGACGGTAAAACAAATTTGGTTCTAAAGGTAAGAGAGGCTTCACCGGGTTATTTATCCGTTGGGGCACATTACGACGATGATTACTCAGTAAGTCTTCTCCTGAAGGGGAAATTCAGAAACGTTGTTGGGAAGAATTCGAAGGTCTTTACCGATCTTGTGATTGGGCCTAACGCCAGATTCAGAGCTTTGTATTTAAGAGATAATGGTCTTAAGCCCGGTTATGGGGCAAAAGTTGAAATTTATACATTGAGATTTAATGTCTATGACGATCCTGATAACCTTAGTGAAAAGACAGGTAATTACCAGTTTACAAACTTTAAGGGGTCTTTGTTTGCCCAGGCAATTGTAAATAATAGATTCTGGTTCAGAATAGGCGGAAATTATGAATATTTCCGGTTTAAATCAACGTATAATGACAATAGTATTGATTCAATAAGCGAATACAACAGCTATGCAAACGCTTATTTCTCATTTAATTCTGATACGCGCGATAAACCATATTTGGCAACAAAAGGAATGGAATCGGAACTGAGGGTGGCATATGTGATGCCGGTATCAGCTGATTGGATACAGAATATTTTTAATAATTCGTTGGTTTTTTGGTTAAAATATAACCAGAATATTGCTTTAACTAAAAGGTTAGTTCTCAAACCGGGCATCTATTTAGGAGGTACCTACCAAAAGGGTTACCCCATTCGTAATGACGATGGTAATAGTGAACTAAAATATTCACCAGTTCAGCACTGGTTTTATATGGGGGGGCAGAGTGAGACGAATTATATTCATGGATTTCAACCGTTTACGGGGGTGCGATTTGTGCAAAAGTATGGTATGTACCAGGCCATATTGCACTTAAAACTACAGTATAATTTCTATCAGAAACTTTATGTTACCTTAATGGGTGACCTGGGAGCTAATGAGTGGTTTTTAGCTGATCTGGCTAAAAGCAAGAACCTGGTGGTTGGTTATGGAGCCAAGTTTAGCTATGATAGTTTTGCCGGACCTGTCGAGATTAGCATCATGGGTTCGAATATTTATGATAAAGTCTCTTTTTTCATTAATTTAGGCTATTCGTTTTAGATAAATACCGTAAAATACTGAATATGAAATACAAAAGAATATTATTGAAACTGAGCGGAGAAGCACTAATGGGAAAACAGTCTTACGGCATTGATCCCGAAAGATTAAAGGCTTACTGCGCTGAGATTAAGCAGGTATCTGAGCAAAATGTGCAGGTGGCAATCGTCATCGGAGGGGGAAATATTTTCCGTGGACTCCAGGGAGCAGCCGATGGATTTGACCGGATACAGGGCGATTATATGGGAATGCTGGCAACAGTCATCAACTCATTGGCATTACAGGCTGAGCTTGAAAAACAGGGTGTGCCAACTAAGCTTCTTTCAGGCCTTGGCGTTGAACCGGTTACAGAGAAAATGAGTGCTCAGAAAGCAATCGGTTATATGAACAGCGGAAATGTGGTGATCATCTCGGGAGGTACTGGAAACCCTGTATTTACCACTGATTCTGCTTCAGCTTTACGCGGAACTGAGATTAAAGCAGATGCCTTGCTGAAAGGTACCCGCGTGGACGGTGTTTTTACAGCTGATCCGGAGATAGATCCGGAAGCGCAAAAATACAACGATCTTACTTTTAATGAAGCATACGATAAACAACTGAAAGTGATGGATATGACCGCCTTTACCCTGTGTAGAGATAATGATCTGCCCATCGTGGTATTTAATATGAATAAACAGGGAAGTTTACTTAAAGTGGTCTCCGGAGAGGATGAAGGAACTTTGATTCATAATTAATTAGCATATTTTTACAGAAATTATACATTTGTGAGATAAAAAAATTAGAGCTATGACTGACGATGCCATTTTATGTCTTGAGGAAGCAGAAGAGAACATGCAACAAGCCTTACATCATCTGGAAAGAGAGTTTCAGAAGATCAGGGCAGGAAAAGCCAGCCCGAGTATGTTAAACGGAGTCCGGGTTGAATATTATGGCGTATCAACTCCTATTGAGCAGACAGCCAGTATCAATACTCCTGATCCACGGCAGATTATTATACAGCCTTTTGATAAAAGTATTATTCATGAAATCGAAAAGGCTATTCAGAATGCCAACCTGGGCTTTAATCCGCAAAACGAAGGAGAAATAATCCGCATAAATGTCCCCCCACTTACCGAGGAAAGAAGGGTAGAGTTAGTAAAGAAAGCAAAATCGGTAACGGAAGAATCGAAAGTGGGTGTACGTAATACACGTCGTAGCGCCAATGAGGAAGCCAAAAAGTTGGAAAAAGAGGGGATGCCCGAAGATGACACAAAACACCTGATGGATAAAATCCAGAAATTGACCGATAAGCACATTGAGAAAATTGATGAACTTTTCGACCTGAAAGAAAAAGATATAATGACGGTTTAGTATACCGGGCAAACGGTTGTCTGCTTCTATTTTTTAAGTTTTTTGTGTTTCTTCTTTTTACCTCTCAACTTATTAATTAAGAAGAATGTAGCTTTGGCAATATTGGCGGTAGATACAAAAGAAGAGTAGGCATTTTTAGCCAGGTACTGAGTAATATTTCTTAGCGTATACTGATTACTGAGTTGATCAAATAAATCTTTTAAATTGTTTTCCTGCTGTTGTAAATCGTTATGGGCTTTTTCAATAGCGGTGTGCAAACTCTCTTTGCTCCTGAATATTTCCGGTCTAATTCCTTTATCAACATCAGATTCTTCTTCAGAAAAAAGAATGCCCCCGGTAAATTTTCTTAGCGGGCTATAAACCCATTGCTTTCTAAAAAGGATTATCAGGATGCCCGCTAATACATAAAAAGAGGTTAAGATTAAGAAACCTTCATATGCATTTCGGCCAAAGAAAAATGAATACCAGTAAACAAAAGCTAGTGAAAGGGACAGAAGGGCAAGCACTCCTATCCCTGACAATATTACAAATAGGAATAGCCCGGCAGACAACTCATACATGCGTTTCGACAACAACAACTTGTTGTAAGTTATTTGCTGGGTAAAGTATAATTTAACCTCCTCCAATGCTTTAAGCAGCGGGGTGTTGATACTTTCGTTTTCCATTTGCAGAACTACGTTTTAATTATTTCTTGGTAGCGTTTTTCTTGACATCTTCAATAACCTCTGTTGTCCCTTTTTTCACGTCCTCCAGCACTTCGGATGTACCTTGTTTTACATCTTCAAGTGCATCAGAAACAGACTCTTTCAATTCATCGAACTTGTCGTAAAGATCGTCTGCCAGTTCTTTAGACTTTTCGGCAACTTTCTTACGTGTTTCTTCGCCCGTTGTTGGCGCAAATAATAAACCACCAATGGCACCAATTGCAGCGCCAACAAATAAACCTGCTATGAAAGCAAAACCTGAATTTGAACCGTTGTCACTCATAATGATAAATTTTTTGTTAATCCGTTAATAAATTATAGTTGTTCTTCTTGAAATAGTTACATTTTGCTTGTTAAAAATTTCACCAACTTCATTTGGTTAGCAAATTCACGTGCAATTATCTTAATAACTGTGTACGTAGGTATTGCAAGAATCATACCAGCTATGCCTGCTACTTTGCCTCCCATAATGATGACAAGAAATACTTCTACCGGGTGTGCTTTTGTGCTTCTTGAATAGATCTGGGGTTGCAATACCATGTTGTCAATCAGGTTGGCAATTGCAAACACGGCAACCACCGTTATCATAGTGTATGGCAGGATGTCATAATTCCCCAGGCTGAGTTCTGACAATGTGGCAAGGATAACACCCAGTGTAGCTCCTATGAGAGGACCAAGATAGGGGATGATGTTCATCAGTCCTCCGAAAAATCCTATCAAAACGGCATTGGGTACGCCGAAGATGAGCAGTCCGGTTGATTCAAGAGTCATCATGATCACTACCTCCAGCATGATACCCTGAAAATAGCGTGTAAGCAGAATTTTTGATTCGGTCAGTACGCGACCCATATTATCTGCATGGTCATCCGGTGTGAGTATTAGAATGAATTTTCTACCCAGACTGTCATCATGCAAAAAATAAAAAGTCAGAAACAGGATGATGAACGAAGCCATAAATACGGAACCTGTTGCTGAAACCAGGTTGGCAAAGAAGTTTGTAAACTTTGTAATACTGAGCAAATCTGCCAGCTGAGAATCAAGATATTGAGCAAGCGTTTCTCCACTCCCAATTACATCGTACTGCACCAGGAATTCGTTGAAACGATTCATAGGATCCTGATAGTAAAATAATAAAGCATCTATATCAATGGTTGCTATAACATTGGCTTGCTTTATAATCAATGGAACGATGATCAGTATAAACAAGACGAAAACAGATACCATGATCATCAGCGTGATAAAAGCACTTAGCCCCCGGGGAAGCTTGTGTTTTCTAATATGCACCTGATCAAGTCTTTTTACAATAGGCATACCCAGCAAAGAAAGAAAAGTGGCTATCAAGATGTACGCGACCAGGTCGGAGAAATACCATGCCATAAATGCGATTATAGCAACAGCCGCAATAGGTTTCAGGTATTGAATGATATTTTCTTTCATGAATGAATTATGCTATTATAAGTTTGTGTATGTAAAGCTACAAAAAAAATACTGTTCTAAAAACCATAAAAGATACTAAACTTATAAGCAAAATTAGAGGGTACTTCATCAAATCCATTAGGGCCATACCTATATAAGATACCTGCTCCCAGGTCGATAAGATTGAAATCGAGTAATTTCCGGATGATGAACCCTGACTCATAATACCCAAGATTTAATGTTTTATACGTTATATTATAATGAGGATCCTTATTTTTCAAATCACCTATGGAGAGATTGGTAACTACCAGAAACTCGGGGTGAAACCACTTGTATTCAAGCCCGAAGTTTCCAAAGTTGTGCGTCAGGAACAGGGAAATATACCGATCCGACAAAAACTCATTTACAAGCATGGTTCCGAAACTATTTGGGGCAAAAATGGTGAAGGTGTGATACGCTCCGGGCTCAAAGTACAAATTGGAAACGGGTATCTCTCCAATAACAATACCTGCCATTAAAGTAAACGTGAAGTCACCAATGTATTTAAAGTGTTTTGCTCCTTTTACACGCAGGTCGAAACGTGTGTAATCGTAGGATCCGTTAAACAGTCCTGAAATTCCTTGCGTATAGTTAAACCAGACAACCGGATACTTTGACCCGAAAGAAACCTGACCTTTAGTAGTTTCCACAACTTTTTCGCGGAAAGCGAACCGAAACCCTATCTGAAGGTTTGTGAAATGGAATGTGTTCTGAGGTGTTCCATTGTCTATATCTGACCTTGCAAAGTAATAATCTGAATAGGCTTGTTTTTCTTGTATTTCGAGGCCGACATTCCATTTAAAATCACGCATAGGTTTTAGCCTGAACGAGTAAGCCAGTTCTCCTCCGATTGTGTAATTCAGACGGTTTGCGAAAAACTGATAAAAATTATCCGGACTCCATGCCTGAAGTTTGTCATCGAAAAATACCACACTTCCACTAGTGATAGCTTTATAGTAGCCATCTATGCGAATTACGGATTCGGAACGTTTATGTACCATCATGCTGATATCTCCACCGTATTTGGCCCTTTTATCTTTAAATCCGTATCCCCAGAATCCTCCAAATTTTATTTTTTTAGAAATTCTGTCGTTTGTATGTATGCCAAGGCCGAGGTAAAACCCTTCCTGACCATTGTAATGGGCTATCTGATTCAGGTCGATATCTATAAAACCTATAGGTATTTTCCCACTGAAGACCGTTTGTGCTATAGTAGCCATTCTGTCGAGATTGACTTCTTTGCCAATGGAATCAATAAGCCGGTATGTTTCCAGTTCCCGCTCTGTAAGACTGTCGGTTCGGTAGGCCTGCCAAAATTCTTCCTTCTTTTTTGCAGCACCCTCTTCAACCTCAACTTCGTGGTAGCCGAAGTCTCTTTTTTTAAGGTCGGCATCCAGGTCAATGTCTCTGATATAACTTCTTCCTTTGCCGATTAAAGTGTAAGCTTCTCCCTGTCCGGCAGATGCTTTAAAATTAGTAAAAATAATATCCGTATTCAGTTGAACGGGAAACCAGTGATCATCTATTAAATCGTAGGCCTGTTGGATTTTTATGACAATACCTGTAGAATCATCGGGGGGCTGGGCTTTCACATTTTGTACTGCCCACTTGTATGAGTTGATGTAGAGAAACCCTGCCAGCCCTTCAAAATTAGTCCTGCTGTTAGGCCTGAACGAAATGATAAAAATACTGTCTCCGGTTTTACTGTATATAGTGTCTTCAATCAAAAAAAAGTATTTATTCGTACTTCCCCTGCTAATAGGGTTTACATATTTCTTTCCGGCAATTTGAATTAATTCATCATAAAAGGAGGTAGATTGTATTTGTGAGATCATGAAGGCAATGAGCGGGTCCTTAAATCCGGATACTCTTGTGGCCAGCACATTCTCCTGGTTCAGGTCTGGTGACATATACTTCCTCTCTGTAACAGTTTCCATGAGGAAAAGATCACTTTTCTCAAAGAACTTTCTCAACTGACGGGTACTGGAGTCAAGCAAGGCTGTGTCGGCAAGAAGCAGTGAATCCGCATCAATGGTTACAACCATTTTATCATAGGAGGTGTATGTGAAAGCATCCAGTTTTTCCGGGTCATTCTCATTTCGATGTGTCACTACATTTTTAATGATCCGATGGGCAGGGTTAACGCCGGGAAATATTTCCACTTCCTCCAGCTGATACGGTCTTTGCGTGAGGTATATTTTCTGTGCATTTTTGTTGTAATCAATAGGATAAGTATACGACTCATATCCTATATAAGATAGGTGAAGGCAGCATTCTTCCGTGCTTAGTTTAATGGAGAATTTTCCGTCAATGTCGGTAACAACACCGCTTTTCCCGGTTTCGCTGATGATGTTCACAAAGGCGAGGGGCTCTTTGTTGCTTTTATCTTTAACAACTCCTTCAACAACTATTTGCGCATAATTATTTAGCGCGAGAAATAAGAAACATATATGAAGGAGTATGGGTTTCAGCATCAGTAATAATTAATTTAAGTCCGGGGGAGCCGCTCCTAAAAAACTCGATTTACCTCAGTTTAGTATTCTCCCGATGTCTTTTGTGATCTCTTTTCTCTTTTTTTAAAAGGTTTTTTTCCAAAGCATCTGTCAAATCGATACCCGTTTGGTTCGCCAGGCAGATCAATACAAAGAACACATCGGCCAGCTCATCGGCCAGGTCGGTATCTTCTTCGTTTCCTTTAAATGACTGCTCACCATATGTGCGCGCCATGATCCTGGCTACTTCACCTACTTCTTCAGTAAGTATAGCCATGTTTGTCAATTCGTTAAAATACCGTACGCCTGTGCTTGTGATCCATTGATCAACTCTTTCCTGAGCTTCTTTTATTGTAATCATTCTGTTAAATTAAATCTTGTTCCTGATTATAGCCTTGCTAAAATAGTTAATTTTGCGGCTTTTATGGCTTTGTTACAAGAATACAATATGGGAATGGATTTTACGGTAAAAACTTTTGCCGGGCTGGAAGAAGTGCTGGCGACAGAATTAATGAATATCGGAGTGTCGGGTATTCAGGTAATTAAAAGAGGGGTTCAGTTTCGCGGTGGGAAAGAAGATATGTATAGGGCAAACTATCTATGCCGAACTGCATTGCGTGTGCTGCGGCCTATTGGAGTTTTTGAAGTTACAGATGATGTGCAGCTCTATGAGAAAGTGAAAAAGATAGACTGGCAGGAGGTGTTTCGGCTGGATCAGACATTTAACATTAATGCGCACGTGTTTCATTCACAGTTGGATCATGAGCAATATGTAGCTTTAAGAACAAAAGATGCGATAGTTGATCAATTTCGTGAGGCCACTGGAAAACGTCCGTGGGTAGCCAAGGAAGATGCAGATGTTTACATTGATGTACACATCAGCCAGGATGTGTGCACTGTTTCGCTGGATAGTTCAGGTGAATCGTTACACAAAAGAGGTTACCGTATTGATGCCGATAAAGCACCTATCAACGAAGTGCTGGCTTCCGGTATGATAAAACTTACAGGATGGAACGGAGAGAAGGATTTTTATGATCCGATGTGTGGCTCGGCAACCATACCGATAGAAGCTGCCATGTTGGCAATGAACATCCCGGCAGCTCACTACCGCAAACATTTCTCCTTCATGAACTGGGCTGATTATGACGAAGGGCTTTTTAAAAAAGTAAAGAAAGAAGCTGATCTGGAGATGGGTGAACTTGCTTGCCGTATTTTTGCCTCCGACCGCTCGGAGAAGGCGGTTGGCATCGCTAAACGAAATTTAAGGAATGCCGGACTGCATAAAGATATTGATATCAGTGTTTCATATTTTGACAGCATTCAACCTGAAGATAAAGGAGGAATTCTTGTGTTTAATCCTCCTTATGGAAAACGTATGGAAGAGAGAGGAGAGATCAGAGACCTGTATCGTGGTATCGGTGATGCACTGAAACAGAGCTTCTCCGGATTCGAAGCCTGGATCATTACGTCAAACATGGATGTGGCTAAATTTATCGGACTTCGCCCTTCGGCTAAGATTGTTTTGTATAACGGGCCCCTGGAAAGCCGGTTTATTAAATTTGAACTTTACGAAGGAAGTAAAAAAGCAAAGAATAACCCGCAATGGGAAGATGAGAGTGACTACAGGAAGAAGGATTATAAGCGGGAGGACAAAGGAGACTACCGGAAGAAAAATGTGAAGAATACTGCCGGGAAATTTAACAGGAATGATGACCGAAAAAAACCTGACAGGGAGGAAGATAAACCAAGATGGAAAGATAAGGGAGACCGGAAGATTGACAATGATAACTCTTACTCAAGACGTCCCAGCCTTGGAAAGCCAGAGAAAACTGGATACACGGGAGACGGAAAAAGAGGTTCGCGTAAAAAAAGGCCGAGAATATAGGTTCAGTTCTCAGCCTTTAGTCGGTAGTTCTCAGTATCCGTTCGATCGCTATTCTCTCAGGCTTTCATCTCTTCCGCAAAGAAGTGATAGAACAGCGTGATAGCTTCAATACCGGTATAAAAATTATTCAGTGGATAGTTCTCGTTTGGCGAATGGATAGCGTCCGATTCAAGCCCAAAGCCCATCAGCAATGATTTAATACCCAATTTTTCTTCAAAAGTGGAAATAATGGGGATGCTTCCTCCGCTACGCACAGGAACCGGAATTCGGTTGTAGATTTTATTGAGAGCTTTTTCAGCTGCTTTATATGCCGGAAGATCGATTGGACAAACATAAGCCTGGCCACCGTGCAATGATTCAACTTTAACTTTGACTGAGTTAGGTGCAATGTCCGAGAAGTATTTCTCAAACATCCGGGCAATCTTTTCATGATTCTGGTTTGGAACTAACCGCGAAGAAATTTTGGCATAAGCTTTTGAAGGCAATACGGTTTTTGCTCCTTCGCCTGTATAACCACCCCAGATTCCGCAAACATCAAACGAAGGACGGATGCCCGTACGTTCGATGGTTGTGAAACCCGTCTCGCCATCTAATGCTTCAACATCGATTGCTTTTTTGTATTCTTCTTCGCTATAGGGGGCCATGTTGAGCAGCTCTCTTTCTTTTTCAGAAGCTTCCAGGACATCGTCATAAAAACCGGGCATGGTAATCCTGTTGTTCTCATCTGTCATGCCAGCGATCATTTTGGCCAGTACGTTAATCGGGTTAGCAACAGCACCGCCAAATAAGCCAGAGTGTAAGTCGCGGTTAGGACCCGTGATTTCTACCTGCCAATAAGCCAGACCACGCAGGCCTGTGGTGATGGCCGGGATGTCTTCGGCAATCATGCCGGTATCCGAAACAAGAATGATATCTGCTTTCAGCATTTCTTTGTGTTCGTCACAAAAAGCACCCAAACTCACAGAACCTATCTCTTCTTCGCCTTCGATCATAAACTTTATATTCACCGGCAATGCATCATTGGCAACAAGAGCCTCAAATGCTTTAACATGCATAAATCCCTGCCCTTTGTCGTCATCAGCACCACGGGCATAAATCTTTCCGTCTCTTATTTCAGGTTCAAAAGGGGGCGACTTCCAAAGGTCCAATGGATCAACCGGCATAACATCATAATGCGCATATACCAGAACCGTTGGTTTTATCGGGTCAATCATTTTTTCGGCATAAACCACAGGGTTTCCGCTTGTCGGCATTACTTCGGCTTTGTTACACCCGGCTGCCAGCAGGCCTTCTTTATATTTTTCAGCTGTTCGTACCATATCTTCTTTGTGCTCGGCCAGTGAACTGATAGATGGTATTCGGATCAACTCGAAAAGTTCGTTGAGAAACCGCTCTTTATTTTCATCGATGTACTGTTTTATTTTATCCATTTTTATGTGTTTTAATGTTTAGGGGCGTAAAGGTAAGAAGTTACAAGTTATAGATGAAGGGTGTTCGGAATAATAATTTCTGATTTATGATATTTTAACACCTGGCTGCTTGTTTGCTCAAATTTAATCTGTATAGCAATAATACCTGAATTTATACGGGCCGCTTCAGCATCATCTGCCGGTACCATTCGAAAAGTGCTACGGATAATGCATGGGTTGTGTTGAGCGATGTAACA
>DGOT01000046.1:13187-13813 GCA_002389465.1 Bacteroidales bacterium UBA4459
GGTAAAGGGATGTAAAGATGATGTGCATCTTGTTCCAGCAATTCCCTACGAATACCGTTCTTTTCATTGCCGATGCAGAAAGCCACTTTGTCAGGAAACGTATACGAATAAATGTTTTGTGCCTTTGTTGTCGTTTCCAGCGCAATTAGCCTGTACCCTTCAGGGAGTTCATTTCCCAGTTCCTCATACCGAATAATTTTCCAGTCAGTTTTTTCATAGGCTCCCGAAGCAGTTCTTTTTATTTTGTATGATTTAAACTGATGCGCAGTTTCGGATATAAATAATGTTTTTAGTGCACCAATGTTAGCAGCCAGCCGCAACACCGACCCCATATTTTCGGGTGTCCTCAGGTTATCGGCAATAATTACAGGCCTGTAATTGTGCTGATAAAAAATACCGGGATTTAATTTTTTAAAAAGTTCAAAAGAGTTATTCTGATCCTGCATGGAGGCTAAAATAAAAAAAGTCGCCCTATGAGAGCGACTTTTTAAAATATTAAGATAAGTTATTATTCAACAATAACTTTTTGCGTAGCAGTTCCGTCAGGAGTTTCGATTGTAGCCATATATACTCCTCTTGGCAGTTGGCTCACGTCAACTTTTACATTAGGAGCGTTTACTGCCTGG
>DGOT01000267.1:0-6638 GCA_002389465.1 Bacteroidales bacterium UBA4459
GAAGCGGATGTAGATGGATATCGCTGTGATGTGGCAGGTATGGTGCCCACGGATTTCTGGAACGATGCAGTAGATCAGTTAAAACAAATCAAACAGGTTTTCATGCTGGCGGAGGACGAAGACAATGCGGCACTTCTGGAACATGCTTTTGATATGAACTATTCCTGGAAGTTGCTCCACCTGATGAATGACATTGCCAAAGGCGACAAAAATGCCAGTGATATATGGGCATACATCGACTGGAATAACAACACTTTTCCAAAGAATGATTACCGCATGACCTTTATTACCAATCATGATGAAAACTCATGGAACGGAACGGTAAAAAAGCGCTTAGGTAACGGAGCAGAAGCCTTTGCCATACTTACCTATACGATCCCCGGTATGCCCTTAATATATAGCGGACAGGAAGCCGGCAATGATAAAGTACTCCGTTTTTTTGAGAAGGACACCATCAACTGGAACAGTATCAAATATCAGGATTTTTATGCAAAACTGAACCTGCTGAAGAAAACGAACAAAGCTTTATGGAATGGTAGTGAAGGAGGAGACATGGTCAATATTGGTGAAGGAGAAAGTGAGAATATTTTGGCTTTTATGCGTGAGAAAGACAACAATAAAATAATCTCTATTATTAATTTAAGCAGCGAACAGGTACAGTTTAAACCGTCTATAGAACAGGCCTACGGAACTTATACAAATGTATTTACAGATGAAAAAGCCAAACTAGGGCCTGACACGGTGATAAATCTTGGTCCGTGGGCTTACTTCATATTTACCAACTAAAACGGCCCATCTAACCGGTTACCGAAATTTACGTAATTTTGGCATTCATACACAACACCCCGTTAAATGAAGCGTCAGGTTACTATCAAGGATATTGCCAGAAAATTGGGAGTTTCTATTTCGACAGTTTCCCGCGCTTTGAAAGATCACCCCGATATCAGTGTGAAAACCAGGGAGGCGGTAAAAGAACTGGCAAGTATTCTTGGCTACAAGCCTAATATGATTGCCTTAAACCTGAAGCATAGCCGAACAAACACCATCGGTGTCCTGGTTCCCGAAGTGGAGCATTATTTTTTTTCCAGTGTTTTAAATGGTGTTGAAGAAGTAGCGTATAAGAACGACTTCAGCGTGATGGTTTTTCAGTCGAACGAATCATATATGCGCGAAGTGCTGATAACACAAAACTTTCTTACGAACCGGGTGGATGGTGTGCTGGCTTCGTTTTCCAAAAACACCCACGATTTTACTCATTTCAAAAAAATTATTGAGAATGAAATTCCTATGGTGTTTTTCGACCGTGAGCGCGGAGAATTGCATGCCGACAGTGTGATTGTCGATGATTATTCAGGTGCTTATCAGGCTGTTTCTCATCTGATTTCGAAAGGATGTAAACGGATCGCCTTCTATTCGGCTCCCCGGCACCTTGTACTTGGAAAAAACAGGCTGGAAGGATATAAAGCTGCTTTGGAAGATAATGGTATAACATACAGCCCTGATATGGTTTATTCGTGTGATACGTTTGATGAAGCGGAAAAAATATCCCGCAGTATCCTGAAAAAGCACGACAGGCCTGATGCCATATTTGCCGTAAATGATTTGACGGCCATAGGAGCAATGAAGGTGGCTAAGAAGCTGGGTCTGCGCGTGCCTGATGATATCAGGCTCGTAGGATTTGAAAACAGCAGAAGTTCGTGGATTTGCGAACCGGAACTTACAACAGTTGATCAGTTTGGTTTTGAACTAGGTAAAGAAGCTACCGGCTTGCTGCTTTCACGCATTAAACTGAACACATTTGACTATGAGGTTGAACGACGGATGATGAAAACACAGATTGTTGTTAGAGGAACCACTTGAAATAGTATACATTTAATAAATGAAGAAAAGCAGACCTTCCGGCCTGCTTTTCTGATATAAAAAAGTACCTGTTTTGTTCTAATATCCCGTGTTCTGTATCAGGTTTGGATTTGCCTGAATCTGGCTTTCGGGAATAGGCCATAGTTCCACATAAGAAGGCGATACATCCGGCTTTTCCCATCTTGTGTCTAAAAGCACACCAAATCTAATCATATCAGAACGCCTGTGTCCTTCAGCATATAATTCGCGGCCACGTTCGGCAAGCAAATTCTCATAAGTTAGCTCCGTAAAAGGTGTTGCGTTGGCGCGTGCCCTTACTTCGTTCACCAGGCTCAGTGCCAGACCTATGTCACCGCCCGAGCGCATCAAAGCTTCCGCTTTCATCAGTAAAACATCAGCATACCTGAAAATCGGAAAATCATTACTTGTGTACCGGTCACTCCCTTCAATAAACGGGAATTTGGCTACACGTGTTCCTGCCTGCCTTAAGCATTTAGGCTCGAGCATATTGATCGCTGGGGTGAGATTTAATGGCGCCCCGTCAGGATCAATATAAGTTGGGTCCTCTACATTGAACTTCTCGTAACTGGGATCTACTACAGGAGTTCCGTCATCAAGGTATTGAAACCCTTCCAGCAGTCCGTTTCTTCTTAAGTCTTGCTCCTCAAATGAGTTGTATATTGATTCCTGGACTGAGAGGCCGTTCCAGCAGTTGTCTTCAAATCCGTATTTACTCGACAGATTGTAATGAAGCGTGAACAGGTGGACTTCGAAAGCAGGAGCATTCACCTGGTCGAAGGCGATACCCAGGATGTATTCGGGCGAAGTCGTTGCATCTTCTTCAAAGTTTGTAAAGAAGTCACCGGTTAAACTAAAGTTCCCGGTCATGATTGAATCACATGCTTTAGAAGCCTTCTCCCATTGAGGTACAGCGGTATATACTTCGGCATTCATATAGAGTTTTGCCAGAACCATTTGCGCGGCATAATAATTCATCCTGCCGAAATAGGCAAGCCCTGTCTCTTTTGAGAGATGGGGCATTACTTCAAGTAATTCCTGCTCGATAAAATCATACACTTCCTGCCGGGTATTCGTGCTCGGTTTGAAATCAGGAGCTACATTGAAATCTGTTTGAATAGGCACATTCCCATATATATCAACCAGCCACCAATAATATAGTGCACGCAAAGCGCGTAACTCTGAAACAGCGGGTGTTACATCTACATCTTCCAAAGATTCAAACTGAAATATAAGACGGTTACATGTGTTGACACCGTAATAAATGATGTTCCACCATCTATTAACATAAGCTTCTGATGGTCTGTACTCCAGCCTGTGCCAGCGTATCCACTCACCACCGTCAAACCAGTCGCCGCCTCTTTGAGGAACGACTAAAATATCTGTTCCGGCGTCAAAACCAATACCATACTTATGACCCATCAGTTGGTATAGATTTGTATAAGCCACACCAAAAGCATAAATTAAATTATCAGGATCCTCAAAGAACTTATCTGCTGTTAATTCTGAATAAACAGGTTCTTCAAGTTTTGTACATGACTGGGCTCCTAACCCTAAGATGAGCAGGACAACCAGAGCGATTTTAAATGAAACGGATAATCTTTTCATAATATATCTTTTTTTTATTGTCATTAGAATGAAATACTTGCACCCAACGTGAAGCTCCTGGTTCTGAAATAGGTATTCTCTCTGTCAATACCGGGAGCCAGCGGATTGTTGTTGTTGTATGTATCACCGTATCTTACTTCAGGAGAAACTCCGGAGTAGCCTGTGATGGTAAACAAATTCTGTCCCGAAAGGTATATATTCAGATTGCTTACGTAATTGCTGTTCGGAAAATCAAAACGGTATCCGAGCGAGAAGTTATCAAGTGAGACAAAGTCAGCTTTCTCCACGTGTACATTTGAATAAACGGGCCCGTTGGTCGCGTCTATAAAGTCAAGGGCTTGCCCCATTCCGCTTTGGATGCCCATAACAACCGGAACACCATACCTGGCATTGTTTACATTGAGAAGTGAATGCCCGAATACACCCCTCAGGAAGAAATTAATACTAAAGTTACCGATATAAAATGAATTGCCCCATCCCAGCTCGAAATCAGGTAATCCATTGCCTACTGTATGATAATCGTCATATTGATCGGGGGTAGTGCCTACACCGTCAATTGTGTCACCAGATACCTGGTACAATAATTGACCCGTTGAGTCTATGCCTACATAAATAGGGGCGATGATTTGACCGATAGGCTGACCTTCTTCAACTAAAATAGTTTGAATGCCTGTAAAAAAAGGAGCTCCTAAATCACCTAGATAAATTGTGGCGTCAGAGTCAACAAATTCACTTGTAATTTTTACAAGTTTTGTATCGAAGTATTTTGAGAAATTAAAGTTGGTAGTCCACCCCCATTTTTTATTTTCGAACACTTTCCAGCTTACAGCAAATTCAAGGCCTGAGTTTTTCAACTCTCCCAAATTGATCCACATTCTATCAGCAGGATTGGGCGGAACAGGCACCGTATATTCGAGTAGTAAGTCTGAACTAGTACTTTGGTAATAATCAATCGATCCGCTTAACTTATAATCCAGCATATAAAAGTCGACACCAAAGTCCATTTCCTGTTTTGTTTCCCATTTTAAGTCGGGATTGGCGTTTCGTACAGGTGCATAAGCCTGGATATATTCACCATTGTAGAAAAACATTTCGTTCGACACCTGGAACCGCTCTTGTGACAAATATGGTTCTGGAGGAAGGTTACCGGTAATGCCATAGCCCCCCCTAAATTTTAACTGGTTTACAAAGCCAAGATCTACGAATTTAGCCAAATCAAAGCCTGCACTCACAGCAGGAAAGTTCCCCCATTGGTTGTTCTCTCCAAACATGGAAGATCCATCTCTTCTGAAACTTCCTGTCAAATAAATTCCATCTAGGAATGTGAATGAAGCCCTTGCAAAAAAGCCGATAAGCGTAGCCTGATCTTTATAACTACCCAGGGTCTCCTTGTTGGCTTTTTTTACCGAAGCAGAACCTAGATTATTATATGTAAAACCGTCAGAGAGAAATCCTTCACCATACGCCCAAAAATTATCATTTGTAACCTGTTGCCATGAATAACCTCCCATCACATTGAATCCAATATGCTCCCATTTTTTTTCATAACGTCCCGTAATTTCAAAAAGCTGATTGAAATGGTCCTCAGTTGACATTCGTGCAAATCCTTTGTGGCTTCCAACTGCGTATGGTGTCCAATATGCCTCTTTACTCCAGTAAGTGCCAAACAATTCATCGCGTTGCTCCACCGAATAAAAACTGCTTATTTTCAAACCTTTTATTGGTTCCAGCGTTGCTTTCAAGCTCCCCACAATGTTTGATTTCTGGCCGTCAAGCGTACCCTGGTCAATTACGGCACGGGGATTATAGAAAGAGAATGCTTCCCGTTGGAAATATCCTCCCCATTCCTGAGAGAAGGAATCTACCGAGTCGGTAGTGGCCATCACTGGCGCTGTTGGGTTATATCTGGCAACAAAACCAAGAGCTTCACTTTGTGTGTATTCTTCTTTACGTAATGTTCCGGAAAAATTGAAATCAAGCGTAAGCATATCATTCAGCCCTTTCTGGCTGAAATTAATCCTTCCGTTTAATTGTTCGTACCCTGTAGATCTAACAACTCCGTTCCCGCCTCTGTAATTGAAAGAGATACGGTAGCTTGAATTTTTGGTAGCTCCCTGTGCTGCCAGATTATACGTCTGTTGAAACGCGTTTTGCGTTATTTCATCCATCCAGTCTGTAGTATTGTTATAGTTGGTTGAATTGGAAAATTGAAGGTATTCATCAGCAGTCAGAACATCAATCTTTTTTGCCACTGATTCGGAAGTAAGAGATGCATTAAACTCGAGGTTGAAAGTTTTCTTGTCACCGGCTTCAAACTTGCCTCTTTTAGTTGTAATAATGATGACTCCTGAGGAAGCTTTTGTACCATAGATGGCAGCTGCAGATGCATCTTTTAATACATCAAAAGAAGCAACATCATCGGGGTCAAGTGAGTTCATCATTGCTTGAGTTCCTTGCACCCCATCAATGATGATCAGAGGCTGCGTGTTTGAGCCAAAGGTAGAAAGCCCCCTGATACGTACAGTAAAATCCTGGTTGGGGTCGCCGCCAGGTTTAGAAATAGAAACACCAGCAACCCTGCCCTGAATAAGTTGGATCGGGTTGTTAACGTTGCCCTGATTAAAATCTTCCGGCTTAACCCGGGCAATAGCACTGGTAACCTCTTTTGTTTTTTGCGTACCGTACCCTACAACTACCACTTCCTGTAAAATTTCCCCGGGTTGCAAAACTACGTCAATAACATCTGACGTAATGGGAATTAACTGCGTTGTATACCCAACATAGGAAAACCGTAGTGAACTCAAAGTGTCAGGAATACTTAACTGATACTTTCCATCAAGGTCAGTAACTATTCCACGGCCCATATCGCTACCAAAGGTTACGTTAACACCTATCAAAGTTTCACCGGTTTCAGCATCTGTAACAACTCCTGTTATTGTCTTTTGCTGTGCATACATCTGTACAATGCCAAACAGCAGGAATGTCAACAGGAATACTTTAAGAAAACGTATTTTTTTAAGCATAAATGTTGTTTTTATTGGTTTCTTAATTTATGATTTTGATATGATACGAAATTACTAAATTAAACACAAAGATAATACACGTTAGCACAGATGTTACAAGTGCCTGTAATAGTTACATATTGACATGTT
>DGOT01000267.1:6704-11568 GCA_002389465.1 Bacteroidales bacterium UBA4459
CGCCATCACCTGTAATTATGAACCGATCCATCAATGATCTTAAAAGATTAATTAACAAATTTTAACACAAACGTTTGCATCAATTGTTTCAGGCAATTTACATTTGCAGGGAGAAAAAAACGCTCCGGCGACTTCAGGAAGCTGGACAAAAAGCTAAAAATTCATTACCTTAGCACAAAAATAAATCTTAATTATTCATTAAAACTTAATAAAAATGAAGAGAATTTTACTATTAACAATTTTGGCTGTTTTTGTTTCGCTGAGCGCTATTAGCCAGCAGGGACAAGTCAGCATGATCGGCGAGTTCAACATATGGAACGGCGATCATAACATGACGCGTGACATGGAGAATCCGAACATGTGGTCAACTTACATCACTTTAGTTGACATTACAGAAACTCCAAATGATACCGTCGAAGTCAAGTTCAGACTTGATGCCGACTGGGCCGTTAACTGGGGCGCTGCTGACTTCCCATCGGGAACAGCAACAATGGGCGGGGCAAATGTCCTGGCACCTAAAGGTAACTACTATGTTACTTTTGAATTCAATCCGACAGATTCCACGGCTACTTATAACTTCCGCCGAACAAGTGGCGACATAAGCATGATCGGGGAATTTAACCTGTGGACGGGCGATCACAATATGACACGTGACGCTTCCGACCCCGATAAATGGACAACGGGTATTACCCTGAAAGACATTACGGAAACACCTGACGATACCGTTGAGGTTAAGTTCCGTCAGAATGCTGACTGGACAGTAAGCTGGGGTGGTTCTGATTTTCCAGCAGGAACAGCTACGGCAGTCAACGGGCCGAATATCAAAGCTCCTGAAGGTAGTTATTTCGTCACTTTTGATTGGCTGGACGATACAACCGCCAATTATAATTTCCAAAAATCCAGCGGCGTCATATCAATGATTGGCGAATTCAATGGCTGGGCAGCTGACTACCCGATGTACAGATTGCCTGACAACCCGAACATGTGGGGAACAGTATTGCATTTAAACGCTGACAGCGATGAAAGTGGAAATGATACAATTGAAGTAAAATTCCGCCAGGATGCGGACTGGACTGTAAGCTGGGGTGGAACAGATTTCCCTGCAGGAACCGGTACAGCCGTTAATGGCCCAAATATTCAAGTGCCACTTAACGATACAACGGACCCGGGGATCACTACAGACTACCTTGTCTTATTTACATGGATAGATGATACCACATGTCAATACACGTTCCAGCTCACCAGTGGCCCTATAAGTATGATCGGTGCCTTTAATAACTGGAATGGTGATGTGATGATGCATCGCGATCCAATTAATCCGCAAATGTGGACACTTACCCGTTCATGGTACGAGGATTCAGAAGTTAAATTCCGTGAGAACAAAGACTGGACGCTAGCCTGGGGCAACAGCGACTGGCCAAGTGGTGTCGGAATTTCCGATAATGGCCCGAATATTCCCTTAGTGGCAGGAACGTACGATGTGACTTTTAATGCTTTGACATTCGAATATAATTTTGTTCCAAACAACGATGTTTGTGCCGAAATAGAGTTAGTAGGTGATTTTAACGATTGGGGTGCAAATGAAGATATGCCTCCAGTATTCATGGCGCGAGATGCAGATCATCCGAGCGAATTTACGCTGGCATATAATTTCACTGCAGCAACTAATCTTTTCTTTAAAATGTCCGACGGACAGCCTATCGGCAATGACAATATTTGGGGGGGCACCTTCCCTTGCGGTACCGGTATGCACGATGTAACTCAATTGATCCAGGTGACCGGTGGTAAATTTGATATAACATTCAATTGTTTGTCAGGCGACTTCTGTTTTACACGTCTGGGTAATTCTGTTACCGCACCTAAAGTATTTGACATAACTGTTGATGGTAAATTGAACGAAGCTGACTGGAATATTGATAAGAACATCTCCCGTATTATTGAAGGGGAGGCCAATGATGATGTGAACGAAGTTAATTTTGGTGTTACGTACAAGAATCCAGATGGTACCCGCGAAGGAGCCTATTTGTACGTTGGTGTGGATGTGGTAGATGCTGTGCCTTACGTTGGGGATGCAGGAGAAGTCTTTATTGACGGGGACAAATCAGGTGGCGTTTATGACAGCCATGACTTACGTGCAAAATTTGGCGCTACCGGTGTTGAGATACTGGAAGGACCTGAAGGTTTTACTGCTGATGATATTTTATTAGGATTCCAAATTACTGCTGATGGTTATTCAGCTGAAATTGGTATTCCTTTGGATAAACTGGGTGTAACTCCCGAAGAAGGAGGACAAATGGGATTTGACCTCTTCTATTATGATGATGACGGTGAAGGTGTAGCTTATACACTTGCCTGGAACGGGGGACTGGAAAATGTTTCTAATACGTCATCTTTTGGTGATTTGACCTTTGGCGTATTATCATGCGGTTGCATTAGTGTATACAACTCAACAATAGGTGATGTTGTTTTGAGAAACCCAACGGATTTGCCGACAAGCTACGTAGGAACCTATGAGTTCTTCGATGCACAGGATGTTGTGTTTAGAAAAGACGGACAATCTACGGTTCAATGGGGCGCTGCTGATTTCCCGACAGGAACAGCTGTTATAGGCGGTCCAATGGTTCCTGCAACTGCTAACAGGTATAGAGTTTCATTTGATTGTATTTCAGGTGAATACAATTTCAATGCTGATGGAACAGTTCCTGAAGATGGACTTGCTCAGGCACAATATACGGAAACACCACCGGCAATTGATGGTGATTTAAGTGAGTACGATTTGGCATATGGTAGTGATAAACTTGTTGTTGGTACAGGTCCGAATAACAATACAGTTACATGGGGTGCCAAATGGGATGAGTTTAACTTATACATCGGAGCTCATATTGTTGATGGAGTTGTTAATCTTGCATCTGTTGGTAACCCATGGGATAATGATGCTATTGAGATGTATATTGATGGCAACAATGACAAAGACGGTACTTATGATGGAGACTTCGATACGCAGTTAATAATGGATGTAGTTAGCAATAATGCTGATGGTGCCAATGGTACTGACCTCATGTGGATAAAAGCGGACGGAGTTCCTATTGAAAACTATAATTCTCAATGGCTGAATACAGATGATGGTTATACAGTTGAAATCCGTTTAGGATGGGATAACTTCAGCTTTGCACCAGGGAAAGGACGTGTCATGGGATGGAGCCTTGGCAACAACGACAATGATCTGGATACAGGCAGGGACTACCAGACAGTTTGGTACGGAACAAGTGACAACTGGAACAATACGGCCGATCTTGGTGATCTGCAACTGGCCGGAGGTCCTTATTTCTTTGCGAACAGCATCAGTGAGAGCAAAGTATTATACAATGCCGACATCTTGTTGTTCCCGAACCCGACCAATGGTTATGTAAACCTCAAATCAATAGGTGAGACATTCAAAGGTGATGTTCAGGTAATGGTAACTGACATTCAGGGAAGAGTTGTTGTTCAGGTACAGGACAGCTTCCGCGCAAGTGGGTTGGTACAGCTCAACATGAGCGGCCTGTCAAGGGGAGTTTACTTTGTAAATATCCTGGGTGATGACGGCAAACGTGCGGTTAAGAAGCTCATTGTTCAATAGGATTATAAATCTATTAAATCATATAAAACTGCCCCGCACGGGGCAGTTTTTTTTATGACTTACAAAGTTTCAGCTACTTTTGCAAATGAAAATTAAATACAAAACACGATGCTTCAAAAACTTTTTGCTCTTATAATATGCTTCTTGTCAGGCTTATCAATTAATGCCCAGGTAATAATTATCGACCCTCCTTTCCCTACTGCCGATGAACCGGTTACGGTTTATTTAAATACTACAGGGACAGGTCTTGAAGATTATTCAGGTGATGTATATGCTCATACAGGAATTACGGTAAATGGTGAACAATGGCAGTATGTTATTGCCGGATGGGACGAAAACATCCCACAGTTACGAATGACACAAACTGGGACAAATTCTTACCAGTTAGACATCACACCAACGATTAGAGAGTTTTATCAGGCAGAGGCATCTGACGATATTACTGAACTCTGTTTTGTCTTCCGTAGCACAGATGGCAACCAGCAAACTTCTCCCGATATCTTTTATCCTGTTTACGAAGAAGGTCTGGCCATCCAGGTTACTCTACCCGAACAATTCCCGGTTATTGTCGAAACCGAAGATGTCATCCATGTGGAAGGGAACAGCAGCGAAGCAGACTCTACATTCCTGTATGTTGGTGAGCAGCAAGTGTATGCCGATACGGGAAGTAGCTTTTCATACGATATTGTTGTTGAAAACGCAGGTAAAACATGGGTGAAAGCAATTGCTGTTAACACGATGGAAAGTGTTGCTGATTCATTTTATTATTTCGTTAGGCCTCCTTTGGTCATAGAAGATCCTCCAGAAGGAATAACAGACGGCATTAATTACATCAACGACCAAACGGTTATTCTCAGCCTTTATGCACCTGAAAAAGAGTATGTGTTCGCATGGGGAGATTATAGTGATTGGGAATTGTCCGATGATGTCTACATGAATAGGACTCCGGATAGCAGCAGGTATTGGATTGAAATTTCAGGTTTGACACCACAGCAACAATACATTTTCCAGTATTTTATTGATGGCGAAGTCAGGGTTGGAGATCCTTATGCCCAGCAGGTAAGTGACCCGTGGTATGACCAATACATAAGCCCGGCAACCTATCCAAACCTACCTAATTATCCTGATGATAAAACTTTTGGAATTGCTTCTGTGTTGCAAACGGCACAGGATGAGTACGAATGGCAGGTTCAGGATTTCACACCTCCGGAAAAAACAGACCTGATTGTTTATGAACTTCTGGTA
>DGOT01000267.1:11620-12220 GCA_002389465.1 Bacteroidales bacterium UBA4459
ATCGAGTTGATGCCCACTAATGAATTCGAAGGCAATTCAAGCTGGGGTTATAATCCTAACTATTACTTTGCACCGGATAAATATTATGGTCCACGAAATACATTTAAGGCATTTGTAGATGAATGCCATAGCAGGGGAATAGCAGTGTTTGCTGATTTAGTGCTGAATCATGCCTATGGTACGTGCCCCTTAGTTATGATGTACTGGGATAGTGAAAATAATTGCCCTGCCGAAAACAATCCCTGGTTCAATCAGGAATCTAATTTTTTAAACCCTGACGCTCATTGGGGCTACGACTTCAATCATGAAAGCCCTGAGACACAAAAGCTTGTTGACAGCATTAATAGTTACTGGATGAGTGAATATAAGATTGATGGATTCCGGTTTGATTTTACAAAGGGATTTGGAAACAATATTAAAGGTGACGATGATCCCTGGGGTAGTAAATACGATGCAGACCGGATAAGGTTACTGGAGCGTATGGCAGACGAAATATGGGAGAGGAATCCAGATGCATTTGTGATCTTTGAGCATCTTGCTGAAAACAGTGAAGAAAAAGAATTAGCGAATTATGGAATCCTGATGTGGGGCAACCTGAAT
>DGOT01000135.1 GCA_002389465.1 Bacteroidales bacterium UBA4459
CAGCAAGAAAAAGGATGCAAAAAATGCCGCCACTGCCGAAAAAACAGCTAAAAATCAATACATTCCACTAAAAGAAAGTAACTCACTGCGCTTAAACAGATTTTCTTTTTTAACGTTCCATGTGTTGATTTTATTTACGCATTTTTTCAAAGGTGGAAGCCCCCCATTTCGATAGTGCCCGATAACTATAAATCATTCATGGTTTTAATGCAATCTTTCTTCATCGTTTGGAACGCAACTTTTCAGAAACATGTAATTTCAAACAATGTTTCGCGTGTTTTATTGTTTTTTTATTAAGTTACGTAGATAAATTTACCACTTATGTCGAATTTATTCTTTTTTAACGTTCTCTGTCATTCTTTTGCCCGTCAAATGATTATATTTATGCCTTTTAAATAACCAGGCTTTTTAAAACCCAAAAAACACTATATATGAACAAGAAATCTATGATCCTGCCGATGCTCCTTGCGATGGTACTTTTCAGCGTGAGTGTTGTGGCTCAGGAATTATGGTCGCTGGAGGAATGCATTAATTATGCATTTGAAAACAATTTGCAGATTAAAAAGAGTATGCTGGATGTGTCTAATGCAGATCGCGATCTGAAACAAAGCAAACTTAATATGATACCGGCGTTCAATGCTTCTGTCGGGCAAAATTTCGGCTGGGGACGTGCTCCCGACCCTTCAACAAACCTATATGTAACCCAACAATCCCGGCAAACGTTCTTCGGAGTTAATTCTGATATTACACTGTTTCAGGGCTTACAGCAGATAAATTATGTCAGACAAAAGAATTTTGAGTACCTGGCACAGAAATATGATTCAGATAAGATCAAAAACGACATTTCACTCAATATTGCGTTGAGTTATCTGACTATTCTTTTTAACCTTGAACTAGTAAATAATGCTCAGCGTCAGGTTGATATTTCGGAGGATCAGATCAGCAGAACGGAAAAACAGGTAGAAGCTGGCGCCGTTGCACGTGGCAGCTTATATGACATTCAGGCTCAGGGTGCCGGTGATGAGGCTAACCTGGTTAATGCCAGGAACAATGTGCTTCTTGCCTACCTGGATCTGATGCAGCTTCTGGATATTGAAGCCACGCAAGAATTCGATATTGACAAGCCGCAACTGGACATTACAGGCGCACCAAATTTATTGCCTCCAGAGATGATTTACAGTAAAGCACTGGATATTATGCCTGAAATTAAGAGTGCCGAATACCGCGTACAAAGTGCTGACAGAGTTTTGGCCAGAGCTAAAGGATACCACAGCCCGCGACTATTTGCTCAAGGAAATTATGGCACGAATTACTCGGACCGGATCAGGCAGGATCCTGTGGACCTGAACAGTCCGACCGTACCCTTTGACCAGCAGTTTAAAGACAACCGAAACGGTGCATTATATATCGGGCTTGCTATTCCCATTTTTAACGGTTACCAGGTAGCAACTAATGTCAAGAAATCATACATCAATAAAGAAACCGCCGAATTAAATCTTGAAAATCAAAAAAACGTACTTCGGAAAAGTATTGAGCAGGCATATGCCGATGCCATTGCTGCTTACCAAACATATGTCGCTCGAAAAAAATCTGTAGCGTCATATAAAGAGGCGTTCAAATATACAGAAGAGAAGTTCAATGTCGGTATGGTCAATTCAACCGATTACAATGTAGCAAAAATTCAACTGAGCAATGCCGAATCAGACCTTGCATCAGCAAAGTATGACTACATATTTAAAACGAAAATCCTTGATTTCTATTTGGGCAGACAGTTGACTTTGACTGACATAGCTGATGTTCAAGAATAAAACCTGCAGGATATTCATCGTGTCTTAATTAAAAGTAATTTTACTCCAATAATCTCAATAATTCTTGCCATGGCAAAATCAAAAAATAAAAAAATCTGGATTTATATCGCTGCTGCAATCGTACTTGTCATCATCATCGCACTTGTCATTAAAAAAAGTAAGAGTTCAACCGGTATTAAGGTTGCCACAGAAGTTGCCGAAACCCGTACTATTGTAGAGACTGTGTCGGCCAATGGGAAAATTCAGCCTGCAAAAGATGTTAAGATCAGCCCCTATATCTCGGGCGAAGTCGTTAAACTTTTTGTAAAAGAAGGAGATTTCGTTCAGAAGGGTGATCAGCTTGCTAAAATTGATCCGGAGATTTATATTTCCACTTATGAAAAAATAGACGCCGCCTTAAAAACAGCACAGGCCAATGAAGCTAACGCAAAAGCCAGGTTGGCACAGAGCAAGTCACAATATGTAAAAGCGCAGCTGGATTTTAACCGGAGTAAGACTCTTTGGGAAAAAGAAGTTATTTCGGATGCTGACTTTGAAGCTGCCAAATCTTCCTATGAAGTTGCCAAAGCCGATGTGGAAGCTGCTGAAGAGAGTTACAAATCAAGCCAGTTCCAGGTGAGCAGCGCGCGTGCTTCGCTGAGGGAAGCCAAGGAAAACCTGAACCGTACCAGTATTTACGCCCCAAACAACGGCACCGTTTCCAAATTGAGTGTAGAAGTGGGCGAACGTGTCACAGGCGCCTCGCAGTTCTCGGCAGGAACGGAGATTATGCGCATTGCCAACCTCGATATTCTGGAAGTAAACGTAGAAGTAAACGAAAACGATATTGTCAGGGTATCACTGAACGACACGGCAACAATTGAAGTCGACGCTTACCTTGATCATGTTTTCAAAGGTATTGTAACAGAAATTGCTACTTCGGCTAATACAACAGGTGTCAGCGCCGACCAGGTGACTAATTTCGATGTGAAGATCACCATGTTAAAAGGATCATACGAAAATTTGGTCAAGCCCAACGACCCGATCCCTTCGCCTTTCAGACCGGGGATGTCGGCTACCGTTGAGATCCAGACTGAAACAGCTAACAATGTGCTGACAGTACCCATCCAGGCCGTAACAACACGGGCTGATACTACAGGCAGGGTAAAATCCAGCCGGGAAAAAAGAGAAGAAAAGATGGGAAAGGAAGAAGATCAGCTGACAGAAGAAGAGGAAGAAGTACATGAATATGTTTTTATTTATAATGAAGGTGTTGCAAAATTGACACAGGTTAAAACAGGCGTCCAGGACAATACATATATAGAAATCACTGAAGGTTTAAAAGCGGGGGATAAAATAATCACGGCTCCTTACAGAGCTGTTTCCAAGACTTTGAAGAAAGGCGACAGTGTAGAAGAGGTAAAAAAAGAAGATCTGTTTAAGTCGGAAGATTGATCATTTAAAAAACGGTTAATAACATTGGCTTCCATTCTGAATATAGAAACAGCAACAAGAGTTTGTTCCGTTGCTCTGGCAATAGACGGAACCGTTAAATCAATCAGAGAATCGCATGTCGCCAACAGCCACTCGGAGCTAATCACCTTGTTTGTCGATGAAGTTATGAATGAAGCAGGGATTCCATTCCCGCAACTCGATGCTGTGTCCGTGAGTAAGGGGCCAGGATCGTACACAGGTTTGCGCATTGGTGTTTCTACAGCTAAAGGATTTTGTTACGCGCTGGACAAGCCCCTTATTGCCATCAACACCTTAAAGGCTATGGCAGCAGGAATGGCTAAATTAGTAAAGGGAGAGAATTTTCTTCTCTGCCCGATGATCGATGCCCGACGCATGGAAGTGTATGCAGCTGTTTTTAATACTGAATTAGAAGAGATTAAACCGACAGAAGCTGTAATTGTTGATGAAAATTCTTTTAGTGAACTACTTTCAGCCAACAAAATCATTTTTGCGGGCGATGGTGCGCCAAAATGCAAAGAAGTGTTAAGCCATCAGCCGAATGCGACTTTCACTGATGAATTTCATCCATCCACAGCATACATGACCGAACTATCCGAACAAAAATTCCGGCAAAATGATTTTGAAGACATTGCCTACTTCGAACCCTATTACCTAAAAGATTTTGTGGCCGGGATCCCGAAAGTGAAAGGCTTAAGATAACTATTACCTTCTTCTTCCACCTCCTCCCGTACGTGCACCTCCTCCGCCATGCGAACGGGCCCTGTTGTAATTTGTGTTACCGCGGCTCCTGTTCTGATACGATGAGTTTAATTGCTGTCGTTGCTGTGTTGACATGTTATTAGCCGGTCTTGTTTGTCCTGTTGAAGGACGTGTTGCCGGCTTGGTTGACGGGCGCTGTGTCGGTTTCTGTGCTGGTTTAGCAGAAGGACGTGAGGCCGGTTGGGTAGTCGGTCGTGTCCTGTTGTTATTCTTTTGTTGCCAGTTACCAGTTTTATCCCGCTGATACACATTTCCTTTCTTGTCGGTATAGACATTATTTGGCCGTGTCGAAGGCCTGGCTTTGTTGTTTAAGTTATTTGTCCGCGCCCGCTTCGAACCCGTAGGGTGCACACTGGTTCCACGCTTGCGGTACACATTATTATATGAATGTCTGGAGCCCTGACGATACCCGGCTGCATATCCTCTGGCAGCACCATGGCGGTAACCGTGGCGATAGCCGTGGTAATAACCGTGACGGTAGCCTGGATAAAAACCACGGGGCCCCCAGTATGCACGGCTATATGGATGAAAACCCCAGCCAACCCAGCCATAGCTGATACCGAACGAGAAGCCCCAGCCTGTATAAGGATTCCAGTGGACGCCAAATCCCCAGGTCACAGGTCGCGGATAATAATAATGGTGATACCACGGACGATACCAATAACCGGTTCCGTAAACAACACATCCGCCATAAACATAGGATGATGTGTAGCCGGGCAGATAGCCCACATAAACTACTTCAGGTGTCGATTCGTATACATATACATATTTTACGTTATATGCTTCCGATTCGGGCGGAATCTGATCCACTTCATCCGGACGCACATCACTTACAACCCACGGGCCATCGGGTTTGCCAGCAATAAACCAGATACCATCATCCACACAGTAGTATTTCTTATCAATCAGTAAAACAGTCTTATCGCTGTTTTTAGCAACGGAGACGTCAGCATCTTTGATTTTCTCAAACTTCGGATCACCATCCCACTTTACTTCTACTGTAGTTGTTTTTCTGTCAACCGTAGCGGTTTGTGGAATTACCTGTTCCAGCAATGCATCTTGTGCTTCGGGTGTTCCCGGAACACTAACCCTGACCTCAGCCATTTCCGAATCTTCCGGTATTTTCGAAAAATCTTCCGGTAAGCCCGATGGTTCTACAAAGGTCCAACTACCGTCTTCCAGTGTTTTCGATTTATACCATCTGCCAGCTAACAGGACGTAAAGTTCCTGTGTATTAATGTTTCTAATGATATCATCAGAAGTATTAGAAACGTAGAGCAGCTGAGTTCCATTGATTGGAGCATATTCCGGTTTTCCGTCTGTGGATATCAACTCTGATGGCTTTGTGACAACAATAATTTCCGGAGCCTTATCCATAGCTTTCGAGATAGAGTCCAACTCGCTGTCGGGCAGGTTCTCTTTCGCAAATTTCACCAGATCGGAAGGAACGTTTTTTGTTTCGATATACCCTGAGACTACCTCATTGGAAACATACCAGAATTTACCTCCTTTGATGTAATACTTATTCTTTTTCTCGACAATAAAAAAAGGTGTGTTTACTACATAATTATATCCTTTCCCCTCAATCTTCTTTATAATCGGGTCACCGTCAATGGTTATCAGCACAGCAGGTTCCGTACGGAAATATATTTCAGGCGGGGTATTGTTCAGTTTTTCTGATATCTCATCCAACTCCACTTTGTCTTTGAGGCTTGCCAGAATTCTGTCAAGTGACATGACCATATTCCATGATTCCATTTCTTTGGTAAGAAATCCTGTAAATCGCTCAATCTTCACTGTATCTTCAAATTCAGGAAAATGGATTTTCGTGATATCAAGTTTTTCCAGATAAGCAGTGCGCTCATCGTAATCGGCCGAAATAGTAGCTTTAAACCATAACGCTCCGAAAACTATCTCTTCCTCTTTGGGAGTGACCGATAAGGCCATACGGCCTTGCAAAATATTTCCTTCCAATGATTCGAGTTGGGGTTGGTATAACACTACGAGCGTACCATTCTTTTCAATTTCTTTAGGCCAGTTAAGACCAGATTGCTCTTCCTGCTTGTTCTGAGAAAATCCGGATAATACTGCTAATAATATAAAAGCTGTAAAGAGATATAATTTGTTCATCTTAATTTATTATGGTTGATTACTGTCTTGATCGGGCAGAGTCTTACAATTAACCTGCCAAAATATTTGGAAGGAAGTTCCGGGCACTAATAAAAGCCATCTTTTTTTGATTTTCTTCTGTTTTCTTCGTATTCCTTGTACATGATTCGATTATTCCGGAAGATGGAGAAGTTGAGCGAAAAGTACCAAATATTTGATTTTAAATTCTGGTAAGGGTATGAATTAGAGGCTCCGTCAAAATAATCCTGATTGAAATATTCGGTAAAATAATACTTGAACTTAAGGCTAAACCCATAAGGTAGCTGCATTCCCACAAATACCGAATGGTAATAGGATGGCGTTCGTGCCGAGAACCAGTCCGTTATTTTATAATCCATTTTTGTACCTTCAATAAAGGTCTTCTCTTTATAATGAAAGGGAAATTCAATTTCATAGCCACCATACAACAGCCACTTATTCATTACTCCCAATTTGATGCCCAGCGGAATACCAAAATCGTAATTCCGGTACTTCTTTTTAATTGTTGTTATCACTCCGTCTCCGGGATCAGAATATTCATAAATAAATCCGACATTACGGATTGCCCCGCCAAAGATCAACCCAATATGTTTGCCAAAGTCCACATTACCAAAGGCCTGAATATTTAAAACAGGGGCAAACCGGAGAATATTTCCCCCGGTTTGTCCGTTATTGTCTATCTCGGCCAGCGAAAATATAATTTCCGGTCCGCCGGTGGCATAAACTTTTGTCTGACTGTACAATTCTGGTAAAACTGCTGCCAGTAGCAAAATAATTATATGAAATTTCTTCAAATTCATACTAAGTCAATTAGACTTTATCAAGATGCACATCCACTTGTGGGAAAGGAATGCTCAAACCATGTTTGTCGGCTTCTTTATAGTATTTTTCATTCATATCGAAAAATACACCCCAGTAATCTTCTCCTTTTACCCAGGCCCGTGTAGTGATGTTTACAGAACTATCTGCCATTTCACCTAAAGCTATAAAAGGTTCTGGGTCAGCAAGTATTCTTTCATCTGTTTGCAGCATGTTCAGGATAACTTCTTTTGCTTTATCAAAATCATCGCCATAGGCAATGCCAAAGCTCCAGTCAACACGACGTGTAGGCTCGGCGCTGTAATTGATCAGTGAACCTGTGGATAATCCACCATTCGGAATTACTACCGTTTTATTATCAGGAGTTGTAAGGATTGTAATAAAAATCTGAATCTCTTTTACAACACCCATATAGCCCTGCGCTTCGATGAAGTCGCCTACTTTAAAGGGTTTAAAGATAAGGATCATAACTCCCCCGGCAAAATTTTGCAAGGTGCCCGACAAGGCCATACCTACAGCCAGACCGGCAGCACCAAGAATAGCAATAAAAGATGTCATTTGGATGCCTAACATCGTCAAGACACTGATAACCAACATGATTTTTAATAACATGCTGATCATGCTTAGCAGGAATGGTTTCAGAGACTCATCCATATCTTTCTTATCCATGGTTTTTCGAATGCCCTTCATTATTGCCTTGATCACCCAAAGACCGACAATAAGAACGACTACTGCTCCAATGAGTTTCAATCCGTATTCCATGGCTAAACCGCTTAGCCATTGTAAAATTTCCTGTGCTTTTTCCATAGTTTAATGATTTAAATTGTTATTAAGATTAGTTTGTAAATTATAAAAAATGTCTTCTTAGATACCCAAAGAGATACCAAGTCCCTGAGCTGTTTTTACAAGGGAATTGTCTTCTGTAACGAGATTTGGTTTAGCAATTGCTTCTTTCAACGGCACGGCAATAAAATTCGGATGACGATAAGCCACCATTTTGCCGAAGTCGTTATGTAACACCATTTCAAAAGCTTTTACACCAAACTGTGCCGAAAGCACTCGGTCGTAGGCAATCGGAATGCCGCCCCGTTGCAAATGGCCAAGCACCGTTTCGCGCATATCATGTTCAAAACCTGCTTCCTGCAACTCATTTATGAGCTGACGAGCTATACCCCCCAAGCGTTTATTTCTATACCCGACTTCTTTGTTTTCCTGGTACACCATTTCGCCACCTTGCCTGTGTGCTCCTTCCGAAACAACAACAACGGCAAAACCTCTGTCGTAATGAAATCTTTTTTCCAGAGCCTCTTTTGCTTTATTAATATCGTAAGGGAATTCAGGAATCAGGCACACTTCGGCGCCGCCTGCCACGGCTGCATTAAGCGCGATCCATCCGGCATATCTTCCCATAACTTCCAGCACAAACACACGGTTGTGACTTGCAGCTGTGGTTACCAGTTTATCCACGGATTCCGTAGCAATCTGTACAGCTGTTTGAAAGCCAAAGGTTGTATCCGTCGAAGAAAGATCGTTATCAATCGTTTTGGGAACACCGATAATATCTAATCCTTTTTCAAAAAGCTTCTGCGATATCAACTGTGATCCATCACCCCCGATATTAATCACCGCATCAATATTCATATATTGTAACTTCTGAATCATATCATCCGAACGGTCAACGGTAGTCCAGGAGCCATCTTTATTTTTTACAGGCCACGAGAACGGCCCTCCCTTATTGGTGGTTTCAATAATGGTTCCTCCCTGAAAATGAATTCCAGCTACTTTTTTATTGTCCAATACAACTACTTCGGTAGGTTCCCACAACACACCGTTAAATGCCTGGATACTTCCTAGAACTTCCCAGTCGCCTTCCTGCGATGCTCTGTGCACAATAGCTCTTATTACGGCATTAAGACCGGGACAATCGCCTCCTCCTGTTGCTATTAATAATCGTTTCATAATATTAATTGATGGCCAAAAATAGTTAAACAACCCGAATGCGGCTTAACAGGAGCAGAAAAACTGACGAGATTGATTGCCTAATCTGTACTAATTATTGTGCAGAACTCTTGTTCTTCAATATTTTACGCTTCAATAGTTGCGTAAACCGGAATAAATATTATATTTTTATAAACTATTTGTTGTTATGTCTGTCTCTGGAATTACATTACTGATCATGCTGTTTCTCGGGGGAAATCCGGAACCTGTTTTTATGGTTGAAAACCTGCCGAAGGAAACCAGGGCTTACGTACATGAAAAGGAACGGAAAAAAGAAATCCTTCTACTCTATCACCAGTACAAAAAAGAAGTTAAACCTCTTAAAAAAGAGTTTACAAAAACCTGGAGAAAACTTAAAAAAATAAATCTCTCAAAAAAAACGCCGACAGATTCACTCTTTCAGATGTTGTCTTATTCTCTGGATCTACATAAACAAATAGCATTAACAGGCATTCCTTACCGCATACAAATTCAGGAGTTGTTCTTATCGGGAGAATGGGATGCGGTTATTGTACATTCAAAAAACTATCCGGGCGACAGTATTCTGAAAAATGACAGGCAAGCCCTTGATCTGGAGCTTGACGAAATCAAATTCATTATTACAAAATATATTTCCGACCCCTTCAGGGCTACCGAAGTATGCAAAGCCCATCATCGTCTTTCCTCACGGTTAACCGAACTCATCGAAATATATGCGGGTACTATTGTGTATAATCTGTCCATATTTTCTGAGCGGGATGCAGGAAGACATGAGCTCGAAAAAGCAATTTCGTCCACTTATGCAATGGATGACGAAGTGCTTTTTGCACTGGCCGATTTCAATATTATAGTGAGAGATTATACAACCAATGAAGAATGGTTTCAGATGGCCAGAAAGATCAACAGACGTTACTCATATTGATTCTTTGACTTGTGTCTTTCATGCATAAAACTTAACCTGAAAAACCTTAATTTTGTACTGATTATCTAAACTTATCACTCATGTCGGAACAACTCTATAAGCCTAATCGGGAAGCGTTAATAATCAGTGATTTTACCGTAAGGCTAATGAAAGGAAAGGTAAGCCGGGAAGAAGCGACTACTATGCAGGAGACATTAAAAGATGCTCTGGCAGAAGACTTTATTGCTGGTATTAATCTTCTGGTTCAGCAACAACCGGTATCAACAGAAATGAAAAAGGGAATCAACAAATTGCTGAACCTGTTTTATGCCCATCTGAACGAATTGCCTCAACCGGAAGTAAGCGAAAACTCTTTCGCCGGAGGGCTTATCAGCGACAACAAAGTCATCCTGTCCGAAGTCAGAAGCTTAAAACCTTTTATTAAAGAGTTGCAAAAAACCGTACCACCACCCGAACCATTGGCAGCTTTCAGAAAACAAATTAAAGTATTAGCAACTGTTGAAAAACATTACCAGATCACGGAAAACATCCTGTTCCCCTTCCTCGAAAAACTTTGGCCGGCACATCGCTGCTTGCAGGTACTTTGGTCGGTACACGATGATGTCAGGGAAGAATTACGAGAACTAATAACCGTAACGGAATCAGGCAACTGGGATCTGAAACGCTTCAACCGGCTGACAGGTGATTTGTTTTTCAACATCAGTACAGCCATTTTCAGAGAAGAAAAAATACTCATCCCGGCTATTATTAATACCGGCGTTACCAGCGATCTGGACAACCTGCTGGACGAGGCTGCAGAAATCGGGTGGTCGTTCATTCAGGCACCTGTTTCGCTTAAAAAGAAAACGCCCGGAACAGATAAATCGGAAGAACAAAATTTAAAAGTCAAGTTTGCCACAGGCAGTTTGTTGCCTGAACAAGTAGAACTTATTTTCAATCACCTGCCTTTGGATATTACATTTGTTGATGAAACCGATACGGTATGTTATTTCTCCACACCTCCGAAGCGTACTTTTACCCGTACCAACGCCGTTATAGGACGTACCGTACAGAATTGCCACCCGCCCGAAAGTGTATGGATGGTTGAAAAGATTCTAAAAGCATTCAAAAACGGCACACAAGATGTGGCCTCGTTCTGGATTCCTTTTAAAGACCAGTTTGTTTACATACAATATTATGCCATCCGCGATACACAGGGAAATTACCATGGAACATTGGAAGTTACACAGGACGTAAAAGACATCAGGGAACTTGAAGGAGAACGACGATTACTGAGTTGGGAAAATGAATAATATTTGGAAAAACCCGATCTTACGGTGATTTAAATCCCGCCAGAGATACTGAAATTGTAACTTCATTGGGAACGATGAAACTCTTATCACTTTTAGCATTTCCTTTCGACATAGTAATATTGCCGTAGTCGCTACGATCAATAATAATTTCTTCAGTCATGGCTTTTATTGAATCGTTTTTGAATGTAATTCCACAGGAGAAATGAATACAATTTGTAATTCCCAAAAATGTTAAATCACCCGTAATGTATGCTGAATCGTGCTCATATCTTACATCGTCAATGGCGAAAGTAGAATAATGATATTTTGCGGTATAGAGAAAATCTTTCGACTTCAGGGTATTTTGAAGGGTGACACGCATCAATTCATAGTCAATGTCAACATCTGTGATACTCTCCATACAGATATCAAAACTACCTCCCACCAGTTTCTCTTTCTTCATTTTCAGGCTGCCATTGTCCAGCTTAAAATACCCCCGGTGCAGGTCGCACGACCATGTTACGATACTCCTAGCCGTATCTATAGTAAAAAAAACAGGTTCCTGGGCGTTTAATTCAACAAAACTCAACAGGAAGAGTAAGGATGATAATATATTAATAGAATTTCTCATACTTTAATCATCATTACTACCCACACTGCAAACGCCGGTAATTTTATCATCAATAATCAATTCCTGAATTTCCGGCGGAATATTAATGGCCCCTTTAAAATTAGTGTTTACAAACTCAACAGCAAAAAAATTACAATCTTTAATGTCGGCACCTGAGAAGTCTGCTTCTTGCAGATGAGCCCCTCTAAAGTCAACATTCCATAATCGCGAGTTAATAAAACTTGTCTCTTCAAGCCCTGCACCTGTAAAGTCAGAGTAACTGAAGTCAGTCGAATCGAGTTTAGCACCGGCAAATACAGTAATTATGAACTTAACATGCACCATTTTACTACCGGTAAAGTCAGCATCAGTAAACTCAGATTCTTTCATCAGGGCATTAGTAAAATCACTGTTACGAAAGTTGGTTCGGTGACCTCTAACGCCAAACATATTTGCACCTCTAAAATCAGAATTTTCAAGACTCGCATCATTGACAAAAATCCTGAAAAGAGTACCACGACTGAAAAGGCAGCTTGACAAGTCAGAACTATCAAAACTTGACCATCTCATATCAGAAAACCGAAAGTCAGAATTTGATAAATTGGCCTTTTCAACATGAGCAGAGCGAAAACTTGACCCTCTAAAGTCAGCATATTGTACGCTTTCTCCGTTCCAATAAACTTCGTCAAGGTTAGCAAACCTAAAATCATCTTTATTTTGGGGAATGACGGCTATCCCTTTTTTGCGTTTTTTTCCATTTTCAAGTAGTAATTCTTTATTTATAACAGCCTTTCGTATAGATTTATCAGTAAAATTAGTCAGTTTATACATGTTAGATGTATCCGGTGCAGATTCAAATAAACTGTTTTGCCGACTCTGGTTCATCAAATTTGTACATGATGGAAATGAAGCGATGCCGGACAATAAAATAAAAAGAAGAAGACGAGACGAAATTTTTATAATCATATACTAAACAATATCACTTTTATTAAAATGTCTGTTGCCAAAAAATCCAAATACAAATCCCAGGATAATAGGATATACAATTGCAAAAATAATAAAAGCCCATCTACTA
>DGOT01000259.1 GCA_002389465.1 Bacteroidales bacterium UBA4459
AATGGTTAGGTTGCCATATGATTGGCGATGGTGTTACAGAGATGATCGCCGAGGTAGTTGTAGCCCGAAAATTGGGGGCGACAGGCCACGATATCATCCATTCGGTGCACCCGCATCCCACTATGTCGGAAGCTGTCATGGAAGCTGTTGCCGCAGCTTACGGTGAGGTAATTCATATATAACCGGCTGACTAACTTGGTTCATTGAACAGCCAATGCAGGTACATGTTCCAGTCCCAGTTGCTTGTTCCATACCAGCAACCGTCAAACGACAAGGCCATCTTGATGTTGTAGATACTGAAAATCAAGAGCAGGATGTACAGGACTGCTTGTACTGCTTTCTTTTTGGGTTTATTTAGCAAATATGCCAGCGGGAATGCCAGCAGGGCATAGTATTCCGTAAAATTCCGGTTGGCGAAACCACAGCCGAAATAGTACATCCACCATGAGCTGACAAGATAACTCAACGTCAGCAGTAACAGGCCGATAACCAGGCCATTTTTCTGTTTGTCGTTAATCATAATGAGGATTCCCGTTACGAAAACAAGGAATACCGGATTGTATAGGATATGACCATTGTTGGGAGCCAGAAACAAGGCGATAAATTGTGGATCTGCGAGGTGAGAAAATGTTTCATTTCCGTATGAATAATAAATAAATGAGCTGGAAAGGTAGTGCCAATAGAGTATTTGCGGAAGAATGACTGTAAATCCGGCAAGAAAGAAAGAAACGAAAAACCGAACATCACCTTCACGTATTTTATCTTTATAGACACTTGGAAAGAGAAAAAAGGAAAATACGATAAACAGCAGATTAATGGGCCTGAGCATAATAATGACAGCAGCTACAAGCCCCAGTAAAACGCCCTGCTTTACTTGTTGGCCATGTAATTTCCTCCGGTCAGATAAAAATAAAAGATACACCGAAAACATAGCGAACGAATACACATGCGACATGCCTGTATCAAGTGTTGCATAATAAAACAGGTTCGTGCCCAAGAATACGGTTGCCACGGTTATGAAAGAAACTTTAAATGAAAATTGCCGTTTTATGATGCTGAATAAAGCCAACAGCCCCAAAGTCAGATAAAAAACAGCAGCTACATCAACAGATTTTTGATAGAGAAACGTAAACCCGCTGGCATTGTAATTCATCAATAAAGATAATAGATGAGCCAACAGAAAGAAGGGCAATTGTAGTAAGGCCACGCCATACGGATATTTGGTAATGACTTTGTTACTTTCATGGTCAAGTTTAAACCCGTTGCCTGTTTTATTATCCACCTCTTGCGGAAAGTTCTCTGCTTTGAATCCGTAAATAAACAGAGCCGGCAGGTAAACATAATACCCGGCCCTGTCGGCAAAGATTTCGCTTCGGTAACTGTATGCATCATGTTTGCTGTGCCTGTTAAAAGCAAGAAACACCACTGCCAGGAAAAAGAGTGTGATTAGAATCAGGTATGCAGACTTCGTTTTCATGAATGAGGTGCTCGTTCTTTGTACAAATTAATGGTAAATTTAAATACGCGCGGCAGGCAGTATATGATGCTTTCCGGAGAAAACATGTGTACACTGAATTTTGATTTATCGGTATTTCTGAACTTATCAGCATCCATAACGTTATGTGTTATCCGGCTATAGCTACGCAATTTATAATTAATGCCTGTAAGCATGGCATGAAAGTAAAACAAAAGGCGGAAAACTCCTGCTTCCGGAAATCCGCTGCCGTGAAATAAAACAGCTGTTTTACGAAACTCTTCCTCCAGCAACTTCTGAATATCCTTATAAGACTTTTGAAAGCTGATAAAAGTAGTGATCCCGTTTCTGATGTCTTTCGGCAAGTCTTGGCTGTCGTTCATCAATTGAATAAAAGTTCCCAGTTGATAAAAGGCTGCCTTGTTCTTTTCGGTAAGATCAAATAACAACGAAGCAATGAGCAGTAGTGCTGTCCCGCCCTTTTTTCTGGTGTGCTCCATCACGGTCTCTTTTGTTAAACCAGTGGATAGTTGTGCCTGGCTGTCGATCTGTGGTTTTAGCAGGGAAAAATCATGAATGGTTTCTGCTTTTTCTTTTGAGATCACAGTCAGAAGCCGGCGGTAATAAAGTAAAAGAACCTGTTCGATGGCAGACAAATCCGACCGGCTCCGTTCCGCTTCATTAGTCATGAGGCGGGTAAGCTTATCAGAATCCATATTAAATTCATCGACTATCAAATCCGTAATGGCAATAAGAGCCCCCAGCCAGATCAGGGATTTTTTTTCTGTCTCAATTAGTTTCTCCGGCCTTAGTTCGCTGAGTACTTCGCCCAGATAAAGTGTAGTTGCCATATACCACTGGATCTTCAGGTAATGGATTCGTGTGATACTTCCATCATTCAGTTCATATGATTTTTTAATTTCTTCGGCAGCAGTTTTTTGAACATAGAGGTGGCATGTCCCTTTTTCCCTGTTGGTGGAAAGAGCCTTTGAGATAAATTGAACAGTAAGAAGTGTGTTTGTAAAAATGTTCATGAATCAGATGCAATATAACTTCCGTTGTCCAAAGCTAAAAATTTGCTACGAAGAACAGCGTGATTCATTAAATTAAAAGCTGAAACGATAAGAAATTTTTAATAGAAAGACATTTTCGGGGGTTACATCCAGTAATCTGTTTACATTCTCCGAAAAACTGAACCGCCCGTCAGGGTGGTCACCAGTTCTGCCTTGCGACCAAACCAGATAGGCTGTCGATCCGGGGATATATTCCCACCGTATGACAAGGTTGGATCGAAATTCGTAAAAGCTGAAATCCGGATTTTCAAAACTATAATCCGTTTGGCCATCACCAGTTTCATCTACCAGATACATGTTGTCGCTTTCATCGTACGTAATCTCATTATCAGTAAACTGACGGTATTGGTTGCGCCAGTCTTCGTTCATGGGATCCACCACCTTCTTGTAATCAGCATAATCTCCCGAAAACAGAAAAGGTTGCCCCCAGAACTGAATGGAGAGGTCAGGTGTTATCGAGAGGTTAATGCGTATATCTGCACTGATAAACTCCTGTTTAATAGAAGACACAACATAGCTTTCTGCCTCATCGTAATCAAAGGTGTCCACATAAATAATCTCCTGATTTTGGTTGTTATAACCTGGCTCTAACGAAATCTGAAGAAAGTCCAATGGCCGGTACGAAAGTTCGAGCCCGATTCCAAAGCTTTTCTGGTAATTGTCGTTACCCCAGCGATTGTGCATGAAAACGCCGAAAGATAGTTTTTTTCGGTTGTCGGAGCCGATATTAAGCCAGTTGCCTGTGCTGCCGGGAGCTCTTAGAGCAGCCCCGCCGCGCAGTTGGTGGCGGTCCAGATCAAAAAATTCTCTGTTGATACCCAAACCGAATCTCCAGTAGTTTTTAAACTGTGCGTTAAAGTTGAGGTTAATTCCCATGTAAAGTTGGCGCCCTGAAAAGTCCCATCCCGACCATTGGCTGGCGTTAATGTTCATGTTTCTGAAAATACTGAAAGGTTCCCAGAGGCGGTACCCACCCCATACGGCTTCATTAAAATAATCGCTCAGCGACAGGAATCCCATGTCGTTTAGATCCAGTCCGGGTGTACGCCAGGTAAACCTTCCACCGTAAGTCCAGTGTCCCGATGCTTTTCCCCCCTCAACTGTACCTCCATTGCCAAATAAACTTGTTTTGGTAGTGTCCACCGATATATATGTTACATCGGGCCGTTGGTAATACCGTTGCGGTGCTTCCTGCAGATCTGTAATTGCTTCCGTCGAGCCCTTCACTTCACTGAATACGGTTTTAAAACTTATATAATAGGTTTTTTCTTTCCAGAAATTCTGAAAGTCAAATCCTTGCGTGTAAGCCGATGTAGGTAAAAATTCCAGTGTGCTGTCGTTGATGAATCTGTTCGTAGCGGTTATCATACCACCGATAGTGGCATTGCCTTTGTTAATATCTTTCTGGATACGTGTGTTAAAATAATTTGTCAGTGGCTCAATAACCTCTTTACGCTCCTCACCCATGTAATCAATTGTAGCCTTTTCTTTGTTGGTAACGCTCTCAAGTACGCCAATCGACCAGCCGTTTTGTGTTTTGCCGGATAACTTCATCGCACCGAGGATACGGGTGAATTCAGGTGCTTTAATATATTCGTCATCCGGTAGATCGGGATAGTACTGGGGTCTGCGTCCTATTCTCCGCGAATAAAAAAGATTATCCTGACCAAAAAACCCTCCGCTACTCGATACCGGATAGTCATAAATATTGCTTCCTTCGATAAAAAAGGGGCGTTTCTCTTCATAGAAAGTCTCAAAAGCCGTTAGGTTTACCTGTGACGGGTCGGCCTCTACCTGGCCAAAGTCGGGGTTGATAGTGAAGTTAAGCGTGAGATCGTTGGTGATGGCAACTTTGCCGTCCAAACCCGCATTGAACCCCAGGTCGGTGCCATCCATATATGGATTTCCTTCTTCTTTCTCATATGTTTTTATATCGCCCATTATGTAAGGGATCAGCTCTACTTCTTTTTTTGGTTTAATATCCTCAATCCCATGCAAATCCCCCCATAAACTAACCCAGCCACTTGCCTGTTGGGGTACCATTTGCCATAGCGACATTTCTTCTTTTCGGAATAATACACGGAGAAATTCCAACCCCCATACATGGTCAGTTGAATTTGCAAAACGTAATTGCGTGAATGGGATTTTCATTTCGGACAGCCATCCGAATTCGTCAATGCTAACTTTTACGTACCATACCGGATTCCAGGTGTCATCAAAATCAGTATCGTTGGTAACTATGCCGTCATTTTTAACTCCTGCGGCATTTACTGCAAAAGCAAACCCGGTCAGATCGTCATTGTAACTATCGATTCCAATAGACACAAAATCACCTTCCCAACTGTCGCGCCGGGCAAGTCGTCGTTCAATCTTGTCCGGTTTCGTATCAAATGCCCGGATAAGTATGTAAAGATTGTTGTCATCGTACAGGATTTTAAACGCTGTTTGCTGCGAAGGATCCTCGTTTTCATAAGGTTCTCGTTGTATAAAATCACCACTCCACTCCGTCAGTTCCCATACAACATCATCACCTTTTCCGTCTATAACAGGGGGCTTCCCGTGCACACGAGTTGTCGTGTATGTTCTGAGAGAGTCCTGTCCGTAAGAAGAATGAAACAAGGTTGTTAAAATGAGCAGGATGAATAATATTTTAACCGGAAGTTTCTTCAATGGTTACTATTTATACTTGAATGCACCAGGTTGCGAACAAGCGTCAAAGATAAATCAAACAAATAGCGTACAAAAATATATTCTGGTATAATCGACAAAAAGAAGTTTGTCCTCAACAAAGTCAGTGTATTTATAGACAAGCGGGAAAGTGCTCCTGAAATCAACATGGATTTTTCTCGCGAGTTATCAGCGAATTGAGTACTTTTACAGGTCAAAATTTCATCTATGGAAATCGTAAAAACCAAGATACCGGACCTGTATATTATCAAACCCATGGTGTTTACCGATGAACGGGGATATTTTTTCGAGTCGTACAATAAAGAGCTTTTTCTGAAAATGGGTATCGACCGCAATTTCGTACAGGATAACGAATCGTTTTCCCACAAAGGCGTTTTGCGGGGTTTACACTTTCAAAGGCCTCCGTTTGCTCAGGGAAAGTTAGTGAGGGTGGTGAGTGGCGCCGTGCTGGATGTGGCGGTTGATCTGCGAAAAGCCTCGCCGACATACGGCCAGTGGGTATCGGTTGAACTGACACAAGAGAATAAATGGATGTATTGGATACCACCGGGATTTGCGCATGGATTTGTCGCACTTGAGGACAATACAACGTTTATCTATAAGTGTACAAATATATACAACAGGGAGTCGGAAGGCAGTATTCGCTGGAATGACCCGGATCTGAATATCGACTGGCAGGTAGAACAACCGATGTTGTCTGAAAAGGATAAAAATGTACCGTGGTTTAGGGATTTAGACAGCCCTTTTTAATTCATAACTCTGATAAATCTAAATGAACAGATCGTTAACATATTTCCTGTTAATAGTGCTGGTGGTTTTGCTGACCATCGGACTGGATAACTGGTGGCAGCAGAGGTATCAGGAAAGACTACCGGGTAATAATGAGCAATATTACCGGATCGTTCCGCTGGAAATTCCACTGGAGCTGAAATTTGCCGGTGAAGAAGTGCCGCTGGATATTTTTTATGTACGCGAAGGGCTCGACCGCGAATTGTCGGTGAATACTTACTGGCATTCGTCTACCTTACAGATCATTAAAAAATCACACCGCTGGTTTCCGGTCATAGATACGATACTGGAACGGTACGGTATTCCGGCCGATTTTAAATACCTGGCCGCAATAGAAAGTGGTTTGTCCAATGTAATCTCACCTGCCGGGGCTGTTGGTTTCTGGCAATTTCTGAAAGGAACTGCCAAAGAATACGACCTGGAAGTGAACAAAGAAGTGGATGAAAGGTATCATGTAGAAAAAGAAACTGAAGCCGCCTGCCGGTATTTTCTGAAAAGTTACGAGAAATACGGAAACTGGGCGCTTGTGGCAGCTTCTTATAATGCCGGTACAAACGGTATCGACAGGTTGATGGAAAAACAAAAGGCCGGTTCGTTTTACGACCTGCTTGTATCCGACGAAACAAACCGTTACCTGTACCGGATACTGGCCATGAAACTTATTTTTGAAGACCCGGTAGCTTATGGGTTTTATATCGGGGAGGATGATTACTACCAGCCGATACCCTATCATACGGTAAAAGTGAAAGGGAAGATAGATGACTGGGCTGATTTTGCCAAAGAACAGGGCATCAGCTATAAATTGTTAAAGTATTTCAACCCGTGGTTGCGGCAACCCTATTTGAAGAACAAGAGCAAAAAGACCTACGAAATAAAAATTCCTGATCCGCCGTATAACCTGACGCATGAACAGGTTATCCTGATACAAAACGGAATCCGTAATTGATGGTTTCGCCATGAGAAAAACGACTAAAGCAAACAAGAGGGCAGATGCCGGAGTTTTGGAAGTACTGGGTGCCCGGGTACATAACCTGAAAAATATTGATGTACGGATACCGCGTAATAAACTGGTAGTTATAACCGGTTTGAGTGGGAGCGGCAAGTCTTCTCTTGCTTTCGATACCATTTATGCTGAAGGCCAGCGCAGGTACATGGAAACACTTTCTGCCTATGCCCGCCAGTTTATCGGAAATATGGAGCGGCCTGATGTAGACAAGATCAACGGGCTTAGTCCGGTAATCTCCATTGAGCAGAAATCGGTAAACCGTAACCCGCGATCGACCGTTGGAACGATCACCGAAGTGTATGACTACCTGCGTCTTTTATTTGCCCGTGCTTCCGAAGCATATTCATACAACACCGGCGAGAAGATGGTGCAGTACACGCAGGAGCAGATCACAGATCTGATCATAGAACATTTCCGGGGAGAGGGAATTTCTATCCTGGCGCCTTTGGTTAAAGGCAGGAAAGGGCATTATCGTGAGCTGTTCGAGCAGGTGCGTCAGCAGGGATTTCTGAAAGTGAGGGTGGACGGCGAATTACGAGAGATTGCTTTTGCTATGCAGCTGGACAGGTATAAAGTACATGATATCGAAGTGGTGATCGATCGCCTGCAGGTAAACGACCGAAACAGTGGAAGAATTAAAAAAGCAGTTGAAACGGCCATGAAGCAGGGTAAGGGAGTCCTGATGGTTCTGGATAATGCAACGAACGATCTTCGCCATTACAGCCGTAAGCTGATGTGCCCATCCACAGGCTTGTCCTACGATGAGCCGGAACCCAATACCTTTTCCTTTAACTCACCCTACGGTGCCTGTCCTGTGTGCAACGGGCTGGGAACAGTCAGCGATGTGGATCTTAAAAAAGTTATACCTGACCCTGATCTCTCCATAAAACGGGGCGGTGTAAAACCGTTAGGCGATTATAAGAATAACTGGATATTTCAGCAACTGGAGGCTATCGGGGTAAAATACGGTTTCGACATGAATACGTCTGTGAAAGATATTCCCGAAGAGGCCATACAAACTATTATGAACGGCACGAATGAGACGATACAGGTGAAAAAGGACTATCTCGGCATTACCGCCTCGTATTCTTTGTCGTTCGAAGGAGTGATCAGGTACATCAAGCAATTTACAACGAGCAACTCATCACAGAGTTCGAAAAAATGGGCTGCGGGCTTTATGAATGTTCATGTGTGTCCTTCCTGTAACGGGACGCGTCTGAAAAAGGAAGCACTTTATTTTAAAATCGGAGATAAAAATATTTCCGATCTGGCCTTGATGGACCTGACACACTTACGCGTTTGGCTGGATGATATTGAGAAGGAGATGAACGAACGGCAAAAAAAAATTGCCCGTGAGTTATTAAAAGAGATACGTAAAAGAGTTGATTTTTTACTGGAGGTTGGAATCGGTTATCTTAATCTATTTCGCCCGGCACGTAGCCTGTCAGGCGGTGAATCGCAGCGCATCAGGCTGGCCACTCAAATTGGCTCGCAGCTGACAGGCGTGCTTTATATACTTGACGAACCCAGTATCGGATTGCACCAGCGCGACAATGTCAAATTGATCCATGCTTTGAAAGACTTACGGGACATCGGGAATTCGATTATAGTAGTTGAGCATGATAAAGATACCATCCTGTCAGCCGACCATGTGATTGATATAGGCCCTGGTGCCGGAAGACACGGGGGCGAAATCATGGCGTCCTGTCCGCCAGAAGAAATGAAAGGCTGCGCTACGATCACAGCGCAATATCTGGAAGGAAAGAAAAAAATCCAGGTGCCAAAAAAACGTCGCAAAGGGTCGGGCAAGTCGGTTGTCTTGCACGGGGCAGCAGGTAACAACCTGAAAAACCTGGATATAGCATTTCCACTGGGTAAATTTATATGTGTCACCGGCGTATCGGGGAGCGGGAAATCAACGTTGGTAAACGAAACTTTCTATCCGATTCTGAGCAATCATTTTTACAGGTCGTTAAAAGAGCCGTTAAAGTTCAACAGTATCGAAGGGCTGGAACATATTGACAAAGTCATCGAGATTGACCAGTCACCCATTGGCCGTACGCCGCGATCCAATCCGGCAACATATACGAAAGTCTTTGATGAAATTCGCAAACTGTACGGTAATCTGCCTGAGGCAAAGATCAGAGGGTACAAACCGGGGCGGTTTTCATTCAATGTTAAAGGCGGCCGGTGCGAAACCTGTAAAGGGGCAGGCGTACAAACAATCGAAATGAACTTCCTGCCGGATGTATATGTACTGTGCAAAGACTGCCAGGGTAAAAGGTATAACCGAGAAACGCTGGAAGTGCGGTTCAAAGGAAAGTCCATCAACGATGTGCTGGATATGACCATCAACCAGGCGGTAGCATTTTTTGAAAACATCCCTTTCATCGTACATAAGTTG
>DGOT01000081.1 GCA_002389465.1 Bacteroidales bacterium UBA4459
ACTTATCCGCTGCCCGAAGCACAGCTGGACCGTTTTATGTTCAACCTGATACTTGGCTACCCCTCTTTTAAGGAAGAAATGGATGTGGTAAAACGAACTACGATCGGCGATTTTACAGAAGTGAATAAAGTACTGGATAATGAAGAGATTCTCTATTTTCAACAGTTGCTGCGTAAGATTCCCGTAGCTGACAATGTTCTGGAATATGCTGTCAGCCTGGTAGCCCGAACACGCCCTAATACACCAGAAGCTCATGAATGGGCCAACAAATACCTCAACTGGGGTGCCGGACCGCGTGCCTCTCAGTACTTGATCATTGGTGCTAAAACACATGCCGCTATTTCAGGGAAATATTCACCCGATATTGAAGATGTAAAGGCGGTGACCTTACCGGTACTGCGCCACAGGATCGTCCGAAATTACAAAGCTGAAGCCGAACGTATCAGCGAAGACGATATCATTCGTAAATTTATGTAAACCTGAAAAAGCCTGTGCTTACTAGTTCTCAGTGACATCACCAGTATGAACTGCCCAAGGTCTCGGCAAGTAGATTAATAAAAATAAGTCAATCCTCCCTACATCAGAGTCCCGGGGAACTAAAAGCAATAGCCTGTTAAGCGGATATTCCGGAACAAAATTACCTTATCCGGTTGATATGGTCACCTAGTTTCACTACTTTTACAAGCCAATTTCAGGCTCATGAAGCGAAAAAATATTCTTACTATCGTCCTTTCCATTGTGGTCATCATTCTGCTGGTCTGGTATTTCTCCAGGCCGGAAGATTTGGGCGACAAGACAATCACCAGCGAAGTAAAAAGTGGCACCTTCGTTATTGATATTACGACTACCGGCGAACTGGAGGCTCGCAGCAGCGAAAAGATCATGGGGCCAAATCCCATGTCGCTGCGTAATGCCCGCATCTTTCAGTACCGAATCGAAGACATCATCCCCGATGGCACTGTAGTGGACTCGGGGCAATGGATTGCCACGCTCGACAGAAGCGACCTGGAAAACAAAATAAAGGATCAGGAGCTGGAGGTGGAGAAACTCCAGACGCAATACGTAAAAAGCCAGCTTGATACCACCATGACCCTGCGTAATGCCCGCGACGAACTGATCAACCTTAAGTATTCTATGGAAGAGAAGCAGATCGTTGTAGACCAGTCGATTTATGAGCCACCAGCTACACAGCGCCAGGTGAAAATTGATCTGGAAAAGACGGAGAGGGCTTATAAGCAAGCTGTGGAAAATTATTCGCTAAAACTGCAGAAAGCCAACGCCGATATGAAGGAGGTAGAAGCCAATCTACGGAAAGCACAACGTAAACTGGATGAATACACAAAACTGAAAGACGAATTTGTAATCAAAGCTCCCAAATCGGGCATGCTGAATTATAAAAGAGGCTGGGACGGAAAAAAACAGGGTGTCGGAGCACAGATCAGCTCGTGGGACAATGTAGTGGCCACCCTGCCTAACCTTTCGGCTATGAACAGCCGAACGTACATCAACGAGATAGACATCAGTAAAGTAGCTGTGGGACAGAAGGCGGAGATCGAGGTGGATGCCTTTGCCGGGAAGCACTTTAATGGTGACGTATTTGAGGTTGCCAATATGGGGGAGCAAATGCAGAACTCCAATGCTAAAGTATTCGAAGTGATTATCCATGTCAACGGGTTTGATTCCATATTGCGGCCATCCATGACAACGAAAAACAGAATCATCACCGAAATAATCGACAGCGCTTTGTATGTGCCGATTGAGTGCGTAAATGCCAACGACTCCATCACATTTGTGTATAAAGACAATAAGCGTTGGCAGGTGATTACGGGCAAGAGCAACGAAACGGATATCATGATCCTGGCAGGGCTTGAAAAAGGTGATGAAGCATATCTGCTACCACCTGATGATGCCGACCACTGGCCTTTTAAATTGCTGGATGAAGAAACAGTAAAAAAGTTTGCTAAAAAAGAACCTGTACAGGCAGATACGATAAAGCCAGAAAGAAAGAAGCCTCCCAAAAGTCCTGGAAAAGAAGTGAGAAGAGGCAAAAGAGGTATGCATTAGCGTGCTGGAAAGCGAGAGGAGCTTTCAAGGTTCTCTTTCAGGTATTTTCCGGTATATGAATTTTTATACTGTGCAAGATCTTCCGGAGTGCCTTCATAAACAATCTTCCCACCCTTGTCGCCACCTTCAGGCCCCAAATCGATAATCCAGTCAGCCGATTTGACAACTTCCATGTTGTGTTCGATGACAATGATCGAATGCCCGATTTCGATCAGGGCATTAAAAGCATGCAGCAGTTTGCTGATATCATGCATGTGTAACCCGGTAGTCGGCTCGTCAAAAATAAACAGAGTAGGGGTGTTGCTGCTTCCTTTTGAGAGAAAGAAGGCAAGTTTGATACGTTGTGCTTCGCCGCCGCTGAGTGTATTGGAGGGCTGCCCAAGTCGCAGATAGCCAAGTCCCACTTCTTTCAGGGGCTGGAGTTTTTCAATGATCTTTTTTTCGGTTGATGTGACCTTATTGGCGCTTTGAAAAAATTCAATAGCCTGTGTTACCGTCATTTCCAGAATATCCGTAATGGACTTTTCCCTGTACTTTATTTCGAGCACCTCATCTTTATAACGTTTTCCATGACATACATCGCAGGTGAGGTGGATATCGGCCAGGAACTGCATTTCTACTTTTATGGTTCCTTCGCCTTCACACTGTTCGCACCTTCCTCCCGGAATATTAAACGAAAAATAACCGGGTTTGTATCCCCTGAGTTTTGCCAGTGATTGCTGGGCGAACAAGTAGCGGATATCGTCAAATGTTTTCAAATACGTAGCCGGGTTTGAGCGCGAGGATCGTCCGATCGGGTTCTGGTCCACATATTCCACAGCCCCGATACTGTTCAATTCGCCGTCAAGAACGCCAAATTTTCCGGTTTTGTCAACAATGCCGCCGAACCGTCTTTTTAACGCCGGATACAAAATATCCCGTACCAAAGTTGATTTTCCCGACCCGCTGACACCAGTGATAGCTGTTAGTGTATTCAATGGGAATTTAACGTCCAGACTTTTCA
>DGOT01000216.1:0-4403 GCA_002389465.1 Bacteroidales bacterium UBA4459
AACGGCTTTGCCCGATTTTGTCCGATGGGTAGGGTATAAATTTCATCATAAATCATTCAACAAAATTCCCAATGGTATCTTATACCTGAAGGGTGGGGATTTGGAAAAGGAGCTGCAAGAGATAAAAAGATTAAAAAAGAAGATCTATCCATTAGATAACTACTATACTGAATCGTTTTATAAAACAAAGAGTTTAGTACATCTGTTTAAATAAAACGATCGTTTCCAATCCTCAATAAATTATCTTAATTTCGCCACTTCATTTTAAAAAACAGAATATGACAGAAGCAATTAAAAAATCGTTAAGAGAATCAACGAGTGCCCGCTGGACAGCGCTAGTTCTGGCTTCGCTATCTATTTTCGGTGCTTATTATTTTAATTATGCCCTTTCATCCATTAAACCGATGCTGGAAAGTATTCTTGGCTGGAACAGTGAGGATTTCGGCACGTATACTTCGGCTTATGCCTGGTTTAATGTATTTCTGTTTATGCTGATATTCAGTGGTTTCATTCTAGATAAACTGGGAATCAGGAAAACAGGTCTTGGAGCAACAATCGTTATGTTTCTGGGAACGGCTTTAAACTACTGGGCCGTATCACATCATTTTCCGGAAGGGTCCGTTGTTCATATCCCGATTCTTGGAGATATGAAGACACAGGTGTTACTTTCATCACTTGGATTTGCCATTTTTGGTGTAGGTACCGAAGCCATTGGTATAACCATTTCCAAAGCCGTAGTGCGTTGGTTTAAAGGAAAAGAGATGGCACTGGCTATGGGTATGCAGATGTCTATTGCTCGTCTGGGAACTATGCTTGCTCTTGTAATTTCTCTTCCTTTGGCAAAAAACTTTACAGTTACAGCCCCTATCCTGTTTGCATTAGTTGTGATGCTTGTCGGTGTAGGCTCATTTATTACTTTCTCAATTCTGGATATCAGACTGGATAAGTCGGAAGGAACACAGGAACAAGAAATCTCAGATGATGATGAGTTTAAAATTAGTGATATTAAGTTAATCATCAGCAATCTTGGCTTCTGGTACATTGCTATATTATGCGTTCTGTTTTATTCGGCCGTATTCCCATTCCTGTTTTATGCTACCGACTTGATGATTAATAAATATAATGTGGATCCTTATTGGGCCGGAACTATTCCGGGACTGCTTCCACTGGGAACTATGTTCCTTACTCCGTTGTTCGGAGGCATCTATGACAAATTCGGGAAAGGTGCTACCATCATGATGGTCGGTTCATTTATCCTTATTCTAGTTCATGGAATTTTAGCCATTCCTTCGTTGAATGTTGTGTGGATAGCTGTTGTAATGGTCATCATCCTTGGCATAGGCTTTTCATTAGTGCCTTCTGCCATGTGGCCTTCGGTTCCGAAGATCATTCCTGAAAAACAATTGGGAACCGCTTATGCTGTCATCTTCTGGATTCAGAATATTGGTCTTTTATTTATTCCATTGATTTTGGGTATTGTTCTTAATGCTACAAATCCTGATGTTTCACCAAATAAAATTGTTGTTAAAACTGCAATCGAAAAAGCGTTTAACAAAACACTGGAAGGGCAGTCCTTCACTGAAAGAGAAATATTCAAGGCTGTGGAAAAAGCAACCGGAAGCGCTGTGGACTCGGTAGTTCAGTACACAACATACGTGCCGATATCAATAGAAGAAGTAGATACAAAAAAAGTTGAAAATGAGATTTATTCCGGTATCATCCAAAACCTCGAAAATGTAAACTTTTCAGGAGATAAAAAAGAAGTGTTAAAAGAGGTTGTTAGCGTTGGAAAACAGAGTGCTTATACGACAATTGAAAAAGAAAGATTGAATATCAGGTATGATTATTTTTATGACATGTTGATATTCCTGTCACTCTCCCTATTGTCGTTATTATTCGCCTTCCTGCTGAAAATAGAGGATAGGAAGAAAGGCTATGGCCTGGAGATGCCGAATATTGAGAAATAATTTAAAATTAATAAAACAATGAGTAAAGATATTTTAAAACTGAAACCCGAGAGTTTGTGGAAGAATTTCTACGAACTGACGCAAATACCGCGTCCTTCAAAAAAGGAAGAAAAAGTAAGAGCTTTTCTGAAAAAATTTGGTGAAGACCTCGGTCTGGAAACCATCGTGGATGAAATAGGGAATGTGATCATCAAAAAACCGGCAACCGAAGGAATGGAAAGTCGCAAAGGCATCATCCTGCAGGGACATATGGATATGGTTCCGCAAAAAAATGCCGACACAGTGCATGACTTCGAAAAAGATCCGATTGATGCGTATGTTGATGGCGAGTGGGTAACGGCAAAAGGAACTACACTTGGTGCCGATAATGGTATGGGAGTTGCCGCTACCATGGCTGTGCTTGAAGCAACGGATATTGTGCACGGACCTGTGGAAGCACTGATTACTATGGATGAGGAAACAGGCATGACAGGAGCGGAAAATCTGAAAGCCGGTGTGCTTGACGGTGATATCCTCCTGAATCTGGACTCCGAAGATGAAGGTGAATTGTACATCGGTTGTGCCGGAGGTATCGACACCATTGGCGAATTTACATACAAAGCAGACAATGCCCCCGAGGGGATGCTTGCCTATAAAGTAAGTGTTAAAGGCTTAAAAGGCGGGCATTCAGGACTTGATATTCATCTTGGTCGCGGAAACGCCAACAAAATCACGAATGTGCTGCTGATGAAAGCTGCTGAAAAGTATGGTTTACGCCTGGCCGAAATCAGCGGAGGCAGCTTGCGTAATGCCATTCCGCGCGAATCGTTTGTAACCGTAGTGGTTCCGGAGGGTGAAAAAGAAAATTTTGAAGCCTACATCAAGGAATTTAAAGAAATTGCTCAAGACGAGTTCAAAGAGGCTGACCCGGGTCTTGAGATTACGATTGAAGAAGCGGAAATGCCAAAAAAACTCATTGACGATAAAACACAGAAGGGTTTGTTTGATGCTGTTGCCGGATGCCCGAACGGTGTGATAAAAATGAGCGAAAGTGTGGAAGGTATTGTGGAAACATCTACTAATTTGGCGATTGTTAAGTCGGATGGAAAGAAAATTGAACTTTGCTCGCTGAGCAGAAGCCTTGTTGATGACGACCGGGATAAAATTGCTAACGAGATCAAAGCCGTTTATGAAGCAGCCGGTGCCAAAGCACGCAACGAAGGGGCTTATCCCGGGTGGAAACCAAATCCGGACTCAGCCATTCTGAAAGAGATGAAAGAAATTTACAACAACAAGTTTGGTAAAGTCCCTGAAGTTAAAGTGATCCATGCCGGATTGGAATGCGGTATTCTGGGGGCTACTTATACCAACTGGGATATGATCTCGTTCGGACCTACTATCCGTAATCCACACTCACCTAATGAAATGGTGAAAATTGACACGGTTCAGATGTTTTACGATTTCCTTCTGGAAACATTAAAACATGTACCTGAGAAATAACCAACAATAAACATGACGGAAATACCCCGGCAGACAATAAGTTGTCGGGGTGTTTTTTTAACGATTCAGCAAACTTTTTTTATAAAGATTTTTGTCATCAAAGAAAAAAGTCTATTTTTGCACTCCCAAAATAAAATACCATGACGAAGAGAACATTTCAGCCTTCAAACAGAAAAAGAAGAAACAAACATGGTTTCCGCGAAAGAATGGCAACCGTGAATGGCCGGAAGATACTGAAAAGAAGAAGGTCAAAAGGAAGAAAAAGAATGACTGTTTCTGACGAGATCAAAAGATAAGTCAGACGAGTGGTTTTTTATTCGTATTCGGAAAAAGATATTGAGGAGGTATGCAACATGCCTCCTTTTTTATTTACGGGCCGAATATTTTATCAAAAAACAATAACTTCGCACAAGTTTAATATGAATGGGTAATTATGCTCGAATCATTTCTTACGGTTTTATTTATTTTTCTTATTCTGGTTTATGCCTTCCGGCTTTTTTTCAGGTATGGCTTGCCGTGGCTGCTTTCCAGACATATGAAAAAGCAACAGCATAAATATTATGATTTTTTTGGCTGGGGCAATGCAACTGATCCGAAAAAGAAAAAAGAAGGTGACGTAAATATTAAGAATACCCGGACAAAGCAAAAAAAAGAAGATACGGAATTTGGAGAGTATGTAGATTTTGAAGATGTGGATGAGTAAATATCCGTTGTATCAATTCAACACTCGAAACGCATGGATAAGCAATTATTGAGTAAATCAACACCGTACGTAATAGCACTGATCGTTTTTGTTATCATTACGTTGGTATATTTTTCCCCTTTGCTGGAAGGGAAGAAATTGAAACAGCACGACATTTCGATGTATAAAGGTATGTCGAAAGAAATCAGTGACTTCAGGGATAAAACCGGTGAAGAAGCCTTATGGACTAACTCCATGTTTGGCGGAATGCCTGC
>DGOT01000216.1:4411-6003 GCA_002389465.1 Bacteroidales bacterium UBA4459
CGTCCGGCCAACTATGTGTTTTTGTATTTTCTCGGATTTTTCATATTGATGTTGGTGCTAAAAAACGATCCCTGGGTAAGTCTGCTAGGGGCTATTGCTTTTGCATTATCTTCCTATTTCTTTATCATTCTCGGCGCAGGGCACACATCGAAAGCCCATGCAATCGGGTATATGGCACTGGTACTGGCAGGTATTATCCTGTCGTACAAGAAAGGAAAGTTGTGGCAGGGGGCCTTGCTGTTTACTCTGGCACTGGCCCTTGAAATATATGCAGGACACCTCCAGATCACTTATTATTTGCTGCTCATTGTTATTGTTTACGGAATTTATGAATTGGTAAAAGCCATCTCGGAAAAACAATTTCCGCATTTTGCCAAAGTATCTGGGGTGCTGTTACTTGGCGCTTTACTGGCAGCATCAACTCATATCACCAGTTTGTGGGCAACTTATGATTATGGAAAGGATACGATGCGTGGCAAACCGGAACTGACCAAAGACCTGGAAAATAAGTCCGGGGGGCTCGATAGGGATTACATTACACACTGGAGCTATGGCATCGGTGAAACATGGTCACTGTTAATCCCTAACGTAAAAGGAGGCGCATCAGGAGCTATCGGTCAGAAGAAAGTTTTGCAGAAAGCGGATCCGGCTTACCGTAGTTCTATCGCGGGACAAAATGCATACTGGGGCGATCAACCTGGGACTTCTGGGCCTGTATATGTGGGTGCATTTGTTGTATTTCTCTTTGTTTTAGGGCTGTTTATCGTAAAAAGCAAGTTCAAATGGGCCTTGCTGGCAGCTACGGTACTATCCATCTTCCTGGCCTGGGGTAAAAACTGGATGGGCTTTACAGATTTCTTTATCGACTTTATCCCCGGCTACAATAAGTTCCGGGCCGTTTCCATGACGCTGGTCATGGCCGAGCTGACCATTCCGGTGCTCGCATTCATGGCATTGGGAGCCCTGATCAGAAACAGGGATGAATTAAAAGCACACCCGCAACCGATTTATTATTCACTGGGAATTACAGCCGGTATCACATTCTTATTTTACCTGTTTCCTTCAGCCTTTTTCAACTTCTTAAGTCAATATGAAGTACAGCAATTTGAAGGCATGAAAAGCAGTGCCGATCCGGTACAGCTGGCAACATTTATGACCAGTCTGGAAAATGTACGGATAGCCATTTTTAAAGCCGACGCCCTACGTAGTCTTATTTTTATTGTGCTGGCCGGCGGATTTATCTGGGCTTATACAAAAGGTTTTGTTAACAAGACCATACTGTTGGTTGCCCTGGGTGTACTGTTAGTTGTTGATATGGTATCAGTGGATAAACGGTACCTGAATAATAATAATTTTGATAGAGCCCGCCTGGTGGAAGAACCGTTTAAAGCCAATTTTGCCAATCAGGAGATTTTAAAAGATACGGACCCCGATTTCAGGGTTCTTGACCTTACAAAGAGTACGTTTAACGATGCCGGCTGCTCTTATTTTCATAAGTCGATAGGTGGCTACCATGGAGCCAAACTACAGAGATACCAGGATCTGATAGATGCTTATATTCAACCCGAAATAGCTAAAATTGTGGAAACATT
>DGOT01000216.1:6043-6433 GCA_002389465.1 Bacteroidales bacterium UBA4459
GGTCATGCGTGGTTTGCTCCGGGATATGTTTACGTCGGTTCGGCTGATGAGGAAATTGATGCGTTAGGAAAACATAATCTCAAAGATACTGTGGTTGTTGATAAGCGATTTGCGGATATATTGGGAGAAAAGAAATTTGAGCAAGATATGTCTGCCGGTGTTACGTTAGAAAGTTATGCACCTAATTACCTAAAGTATAATTACCATGTAAGTAAAGAGCAGATGCTTATATTTTCTGAAATCTATTACAACAAAGGATGGAAAGCATATCTGAACGGAGAAGAGGTACCGTATTTCAGAGCGAATTATGTGCTACGGGCGATGATCGTGCCTGTAGGCAGTGGAACCATTGAGTTTAAGTTTGAACCGAAAGTCTGGGCGATTGGCGAG
>DGOT01000285.1 GCA_002389465.1 Bacteroidales bacterium UBA4459
CCCGGGTAATAGACCGGTTGTACTGATTGCGGATCGCTAAACGTTCCATCGCCGCCTGTTGACCAGGCAATGTTGTCGTAAGTAAACGGCACCGTGCTTTCGTCCAGGCTGAATTCGTCATGCATTTTGCATATTTCGCCGTCGGGCCCTGCATAGGGATAAACATCGGCAAAAGCGAAAGGGCTTTCATGACCCAACACCTGGGCGTCGGTCATATTCAGTGTATTATCGAATGCTGTAACAACAAGCGTGTCCTCAATAGTAACATCTGTCAGAAAAATTACGGTGTCGTTTCCGGCATCTTCCGCAGAAGGAAAAGAGTAGTTTTCAAATGTACCGTAATATATTTTATACGCCCGCAGGTCTTCTTCGGGATTGGCGGCCCACGACACTTTGACAGTATCGCCCACTTGTTGCTTTATGGCCCGCATGGGCGGGGCCACCGGATCCGTAGTATCGGCAGCAAGCAGAAAAGGCACGAAGGTTACTTCGCCCAAAGCCGGGTCGTCTTCCTTATCCCATATCAACCGGCGTATGTCGCCCTCCTGATCCGTATTCCAGAAATTATCTGGAATGTCCATATCATCGGGCGTGTTGTTTACCACAGCTTTTTCCTGATTAGCGTACGTAAATATATTATTTTGCCTGAAACTTGTCCCTTGCACTTCAGCAATTCTAAAATCGCCTGTCGTATTCATTGAGAACGTATTGTTGTGCAGTTGGTTTTCCATTGACCCGTCAGAAAGTACGACTGCTTCCTGATTCTGATAAAAACTGTTGTTGGTAAGAACGGTGCCCTTCGTTGCCTGTTCGTAGAAAACAGCGATGTGGTTTTTCCAGAAAATATTGTACTGCACATCCATAGAATCCTGTGCTATCATCAGGCCGTAGCCGGCTTCGCCGCCATTCATTAGGATAATATTTTTGCGGATCATATTTCTGCCAAAAGCCTCTCCTCCCCCGTTATCCAGCCAGATACCATTATTACCTCCTTCAATCAGATTGCTCTCAACCAGGTTGTTTACCAATATACCGCCGTATGCTTTCAGTAAATAGATGTTGTGGTTTTCGTTTTTAAACACATTGTTGCCAATCCGGTTTTCCGAAGCCTCTTCACCGAATGTAGCCACTAATTCAATCCCATCGTAATTTTCCTGAAAGAGACAGTTGGTAATCAGGCAGTTTCTGCTGTTGAAAAGCCGCACCCCGATATTCTGGCTTTTTACAAAGCATGAATTTTCAATAACGATTTCCTCGCTGTTATACATGTCAACAGCTATTTCGGCATCACCGATGTACACATAGGAGAGGACATTCAGACCTGTTCCGGTCGAGCCTGTATAGCTGATTCCTTTCCATTTCCATTCGAGTTCGCCGCGGGCGGTATTGGCAAAAAATTTTACCGAATCATTTTCCTGGCCGATGGCACGAAGATTACCGCCGAGCACGAAAATCCCTCTTCCCTGGTTCACTTTCACATCCACCCCGGCCTGAATAACGAGGGTCACCGAATCAGGAATTCTAAGATCCTGAACAACAATGTACGTATGCTCGTTGGTCCATATTTCATCCTGTGTAAGCGTACCTCCCACTTCAATTTCATCCCTTGCCATTGCCTGACCAAATATGGCAAATGCAAAGACAAACGGAAGCAGTTTCAGCAGACGCCACCGGACGCAAGCCCACGGATTTTTAACCTTCCTGAAAAGGACAGGCTGTGTTCCACTTTTTATATGTTCAAAAATATGCACGTTCTTCTTGTCTGTCAGTCCGTTCGGTTAAAAATAAAATACCAGGCCCAGTTTCAATCCCATTGCATTTATCCGGGTGCTTTCGGGAAAATCTGTTACCACCTCGTTAAAATACCGCATATAATAAAACTCAGTATTAAAGTCCACCTGGTCAGCTATTCTGTATTTCAGCCCAAATCCGGCCGAAACCGAATAATTGATCTTGTTAAAATTCATGTCATCGAAATCAGTGGCTTTTTTCTGATCGTCACCCAGAATTGCCAGGCCGTTGTCGTAGATCAACAGATCGAGCTGTCCTCCGGCTTTCAGATAAATACGTGTTTTTGCGCTTTGATACAGGTCGAAGGATGCTGAAACGTTAAGGTCCAAATAGCCCAGTGTATTGGTTCGCTGGTAATCATATTCACGCACTTCGAGTGGCACCCATGACGAGTCGGTTACATAATACCAGGCCGTGTCAAAATCAATGACTGTATAATAAGCATCCACGGTATCGGTAGCATATACCCCTCCTTCGCTACTGCTGTATTGCTGGGTAAACCGTTGATTAAACTGCGTCAGGCGGATGCCGAAAGAGATGTTCCAGCGTTTGAGCAGCCTGAGCACATCCACGCCGAGAGAGAAGCTCCTTAACGAAAATGACTTCTGGCCTTTTACCAGGGAAAAGTCGTCCAGCACTGGTGCGGCAAAAACGCCCATAGCCCAGCCTTTGTCGCGGTTTGTTTCCATCTGGAAATAATCAACCGGCAATTCTTTGATCTTTGACGGGGTTTGTTTCTGCGGTTTTTCTTTTTCTATAAAAATCGTATCGGTCACACGGAGGGTGTCGATACGCAAAATAGTATCGTGCAGGAATACCGTATCCAAAATATATTCGGGGAGTTGTACCGGATTGTCGTTCATCTCAACTGCTTCAGGTGGAGGCTTATTCTCGGGAATTATGGTTTCCGGAACGGGCACCACAGCTTTCTGCGCTGCATGAAAGATGACCGTCTGGTTTCCTATTTGTTTGTGTTGCAGGCCTGCTGTGGAAAGGATATTGCGGAGCATTTCATCCACACTTTCACCTTCCGACACATAGTTGACAGGTTGATCGAATACCGGATCGTTGGCATCGTATGAGAAATTAAGGGTGTTTGTTTCGGATATTTTTTGCAGAACTGCTGACAGTTTTTCATCCTGAAAAGATAGCGGCGCGCCTGATTGCGTACCGGACTGTGCCCTCAACGGGGGCGCCAGAAGCAGCAGCATGATACCCATAAAACAAAGCGTATGCAACAGTACTTTGTTTCCGGGGAAAAAATGGTTCGGCTCTTGTTTTATTGTGTCCCTCATCCGACCGGTTTCATCGTGTTATTAACATTCGGGTGCTAATCTACAAAATTCTAAGAAGATGGAAGAGGAATAATTTAACAACAACTCAACATTCGTTACCTTGATAAACGAACACCGTTTAAGTTTATTTCAACGGAGTGCCCGAACCGGAGGAAATGACGAAATTAAACCAGCTTAGGAGTTTTAATACAGGAGCTTCAGGCAGAACGCTTGAAGCAATTCTATTTGAGCGAAACGGTTTGTCCGTTCATTGTATAACTTATGCCGAAAATGGTGTACAATACCTCAAAGATACTTTCGGGGGTTTCGTTATCAAACCGGGCCGTAAGAGCTAATTCGCTATACTGCTGATCCGTATCAATACGGATGTCATACGTTTCTTCCAACATCTCAAACACTTCAGGTAAAGGAGTTTTTTCAAAATCAAGGACGCCTGTTTTCCAGGCCAGGTAATTCTGGTTTTTAAATTCGGAGCGACAGATAATTCCAGTTGTTTTATCGTAAACAGCTTTATAACCCGGAAGCAGAATAATCTGTTCCCTGATATTTCCATTGGCGGCATCCAGCGAAGAGAACCGCACCTTTCCGCTTTCAAGGTAGATAACAATCTCATTGTCGCCGGGGCAGGTACATAAATTGAATGAGGTGCCCAACACCTCTACTTCTACCTCGCCACAATGAATAATAAATGGCTTGTCGGCATTGTGTGCTACATTAAAGAAAGCTTCACCTTCAAAACTAACCTCCCTTGTCTGTACACCAAACTTTTCGGGATAGGTGATTTTTGCCTCTTTATTCAAATAGACTTCAGAGCCATCCGATAAAGTAAAAGCTTGTTCGGAAGTTTCTGATGCTACATATGTTAAGCTCGAAGTATTTTGTCGATTAGTCTTTATACTATGAAACAGGTAAAAGAGACCGAATGCAATAACGATTACTGCAGCTACGCGCATGAGAACATATGCCAACTGGCGGCTTTTCTGCTGTTTTACATGGACCTTCACGTCCAGCGCTTCAGCGGCCCGGATTCTTTGATTCAGTTCCTTCCAGCCTTCATCCACATCAACAGCCAGCTGTGTGTTGTCCATACCGCTTAAGGTCCAAACCTTTTTGTATTCCTCAAAAACAATTTGGTTTTCAGGAGATTGGCTTATCCAGTTCTGCACAGATTTTCTTTCAGTATCCGTACAGCTACCTGATAAAAACTTTCCTAAAAGCGCTATGTTTACACGATCATTCATATACCTTAT
>DGOT01000265.1:0-1124 GCA_002389465.1 Bacteroidales bacterium UBA4459
TAAAAATAAAGTCTCAAGATGGGTGACCAATGGATTTGTTTTTATTTCTATTAATTATAGAATGCTACCCAATGCCGGCCCGTTAGAACAATCTCGTGATGTTGCAAGAGCACTTGCTTTTGCTCAATCAAATGTCCAAACCTGGGGAGGAGACCCATCCCGATTTATTCTAATGGGGCATTCAGCAGGCGCTCACTTAATCACCCTGCTAGCTGCAGCCCCATCATCTTATTTTAAGGAGTTTGGAGTAAAACCCTTTCTTGGTGCTGTAGCGCTTGATAGCGCGGCTTTTGATGTAGTGAAAATAATGGAATCCAAACATGCGCGCTTTTACGACAAAGCTTTCGGTTCATCACATGAGGAATGGAAAAAAGCATCTCCTGGTCACCATCTTTCATCAAATTCAGTGCCCATGTTTGTGGTATGTTCAACCAGGCGCAGAAACTCTTGCCAACAAGCCAATGCTTTCGTAAAAAAGATTGCTTCATTTGGTGTAAGAGCGATAATTCTGGAAAAAGATTTAAGCCATCGAGAGATCAATAAATATCTTGGCCTGGAAAATGACTACACAAACAAAGTAGAATCATTTATGGTTTCTCTTATTAAGCGATAAACCATAGGGCTTAATAAAGAAAGCATCTTCGCATTTAACGACATTAGAAACTCTTAAATATCATCTGGATCGTTTCGTTAAGAAGCGATCCAACTGATCAGAAAATTCTTTGCGATTACTCTGACTGAATGCGCCAGGGCCTCCAGTATCTACACCGCTACCACGCAATTCATCCATAAAGTTCCGCATACTTAAACGTTGTTTTATATTTTCTTTGGTATAAAACTCCCCTCGCGGGTTTAAAGCATAACCTTCTTTGTCTATTACCTCATCGGCTAAAGGAATATCGGCTGTTACTACCAAGTCGCCTGCGTGCATATGTAAAACAATATAATTGTCAGCCACATCAAAACCAGCGCCAACTTGTACCGTTTTAATTACTTTTGAGGGGGGGATTTTAAGCGGCTGATTTGCCACCAGGGTCATTTCAATTTGACGTCTTTCAGCGGCCCGAAATAAAATATCTTTTATAATTTTTGGGCAAGCATCGGCATCTACCCAAATTTTCAGG
>DGOT01000265.1:1288-7439 GCA_002389465.1 Bacteroidales bacterium UBA4459
GCACCCACCACTTCATTGATACGGTAGTCACCGCCTTTAGTCAGAACATCAGGCTGCAATAATTTTAATAAACGTTCGGGAGTATCCTCATCAAATGGCAATACCCAATCCACTGAACCAAGCCCCGACAATACCGCCATGCGGCGTTCTACCGGATTGATAGGGCGACCTTCGCCTTTTATACGTTTGATTGACTCATCGTTGTTTACTGCCACGATTAAACGATCACCCAAAGCTTTGGCCTGTTCCAGATAGGCCACGTGTCCGGCATGAAGTATGTCAAAACAGCCATTGGTCATAACGATACTTTCCCCATGTTCACGCGCATCTGCGATCATTATTTTAAGTTGATCTTCTGAAATAACACCTCTTTCTGTGCCCAATTCCTTTTGCACTACCCTGCGCAACTCTGGCGCGCTAATAGCCGCAGTACCTAATTTTCCTACCACGATACTGGCGGCCAGGTTGGCCAATGCCGTTGCCTGGGGCAACTCTTCACCCGCTGCCAGGGAGGCGGCCAGTACCGAAATCACCGTATCCCCCGCCCCGGTTACATCAAATACTTCTCGAGCTCTTGCTGGCAAATGTAATGCGTGTTCTCCGGAGCGTAATAAAGTCATCCCCTGCTCACCACGCGTGACTAATAAGGCACCTATATCAAGCTCGCTTATTAAATCGAGTCCTTTTGTAACCAGCTCATTTTCATCGGCACATACGCCCACAACGGCTTCAAATTCACTGAGATTAGGCGTTATAAGACTCGCGCCCCGGTAAATGGAAAAATCGCTACCTTTTGGGTCAACCAGAACCGGGATATTTTTCTTTTTAGCAGCCTGAATCAGTTCCTGGTGATTCCTGAGTGCTCCTTTACCATAATCTGACAAGACCAGAACACTGGCTTGATTCAATAAGCTCTCTAATTCTGATTGGAATTCCTTTTCATTGATTTTATCAAACCCGGATTCAAAATCCATTCGAATCAGTTGTTGGTGGCGGCTCAATATTCTCAGCTTGGTAATAGTTGGGGAATCGGAAACAGTCTGAAAATTGCATTCCACTCCCGCCGCTACAAGGCTTTGCTGCAATATATGTGCAGCTTCATCATCTCCAGTAACACCCGCCAGAACCGCATTTGCTCCCAGTGCAGCAATATTAAGTGCTACGTTTCCAGCCCCACCGGGCCGGTTTTCCTCATGCTCTACTTTTACTATAGGTACCGGAGCCTCAGGAGATATTCTTGAAGTTGGTCCGTGCCAGTAGCGATCCAGCATGACATCTCCTGCGATAAGCACGCGGGCCTGGTCAAAACGGGGCATAACTAATTTCATAACTGATCCATAAAAATTGGTTTCAGGCACATATTACCATAGTCAAATTCATTATAAATATCGCTTGCCCAACATAGTAAGAACACCTTCAAAAAGGTAAAATGCCCTTTGCCAGGAATTAACCCGGATATTTCATGTTTATTTAAGTCATTATCCTGGAAAGCGTAGTTGCACTTTTGTCATCCAACTACTTTTTTAGGCTTATCAAGAGAACTTCAGGATTAATAGTCAGAATTTACCCTATAGCCCAACCTATTTAGCTATTGGCCTCTTATGGCTCGTATCGCGCCTGCCCTACGCCCTGCAACTTAAAATTGGCACATGGCTGGGTCTGCTACTGTTTAAATTTTCCAGCAGTCGTCGCAAAATCGCTGAAATCAACCTGAAACTATGTTTTCCTGAATTAAATGAAAATGAGCTGGGTGAATTACTTAAAAATGTGTTTATTTCTCATGGTATAGGTTTTATTGAACTCGGGCTCGCCTGGTGGAAAAATCCCGAAGATCTCCGGCACATGATTAAAATTGATGGATTGGAACAATTCGAAGAGGCCCACAAAAAAAATAAAGGCGTAATCCTGCTAGGCGCTCACTTTACTACCCTTGATCTGGCAGGTAGCCTGTTGAGGCAGTATATAGATGTTGATCCAATGTACAGAAAAGCTAAAAATCCTGTATTCGAACATTTCATGAAAATAAATCGGGAAAAGCGCTTTACTAATTTGATAGAGCGGTCTGATATCCGGTCAGTTCTAAGAGCTCTAAAATCAGGACGAACCATCTGGTATGCCGCGGACCAGGACTATGGCGCCAAAGTATCGGTATTTGCGCCTTTTTTTGGTATTCCAGCTGCAAGCATCAAAGCCACAAGCCGATTCGCTAAAATGAATGACTCACCCATAATCATGTTCAGCCATTATCGCAATGATGACGGTAGCGGTTATACTCTACGCCTACAAGCTATACCAGAGAATTACCCCTCAGGTGACGATGTCGTGGATGCAACTTTAATTAATAATATTCTGGAAAATGCAATTCGAATTCAACCTGATCAATACATGTGGACGCACAAGCGATTTAAAACAAAAAAAAATGATGCCCCCGGTTTATACCCTCCACGGACCCGTAAACGTAAAAGATCCCGGCATATCAATCAAACACAGAACAAGTCATGAACAATTTTCTCAAGCCTCTTTTTGATAGCGATAAACACATTTATATCCTATCCATAGCCGCCAGCTTAATACTTTTTTCGACATACCTGTATAACGACGATATTCTCAATGATGATGGCATTAACTATATTTATGCCGCTTATGAATATGCCAATGGTAATATAGAAAAAGCCAATACATACCGTAATGAGACATTGTTTTTCTCACAGTTCTCTATTCTTTCAAACATTACCGGTTTATCGGTTAAACACTCTGCTTTTGTTCTAAGCGCCCTTGCTCAATTAATTTTGGGCTGTGGTTTATTGGCAATCACCCGATCTCTGGGAGGCTCCAAAACAACCCAACTTCTAATCATTCTTGTTTTTTCAAGCATTTCCAGTTTCAATGAATTAAGACCTCACATCCTTAGAGGTTTTGCTTATTGGGCCTGTCAATTATGGGCAATTTGGGCATTAATTAATTATATCCAGCTAAAGAAAATTCGTTTTGTCCTGTTATGGTTTTTCTTATCCGTTTTTTCAATAACATATCGAACTGAAGCAGTCGCTTATCTTTTTTTAATCCCCTTTCTCTCTATTTTCATTTTAGATTTTTCTGCAAGAGCAAAACTTATTTTTCTATTTTTAGCATTATTTGTTCTAGCAGGTACATCTGGGGCTGTTTTTTTCATAATACAAAATAATTATTTACCTGAATTTCTACCATCCTATTCCAAAAAAATAAATATGGAAATTGGCTTTATTGTTAATATTCAAAATACCTTTGAAAACCTGAAAGATGGGCTTGAAAATATAATGCCGAATAAGTGGGCGCGTAATTCTTCGAATGACATATTAATTGGAGGCCTGTTATTTCATTTATTAAAAACATTTATTTTAACGACAGGCATACCCATTTTTTTATTGGCTATTTATCAAATATCGCGTTATGAATTTTGGTGGAATACGCCGACGAAACGTTTGGTAAATATGTATTTCAGCATTGGTATTTTTATTGGATTGCTTGTGGTTTTTACACGATATTTTGTAGGCGAACGATATATAATGGTTTCTGCTATTTTATGTTGTTTACCTGCAGCCAATTTACTCAAAGAAATGGTGTCTGGACTGGCTCAGGGAGATTTGTCAAACAACTCCTTAAAACCAAAATCATTTAAAAGAATAACTTATTCTGCCATTATTATTCTTTTATTTTCCAGCATGCTTTACCCACTGCTCACTAACGATCACAAAAAACGATATATTAGCGAAGCAGGCTACTGGATAAAAAACAACATTGATGACAATAAGAATGTTTTTATCAATGAGCAAAAAATTGCTTTCTATACTGACAACTTCCAAAATGACACCTTCAATCAAGCTGTCCCCACTATTAGTGAATTACAACAAAACTACCATTTTTTCGTTCTATATTCCGACCCAAAACTACTACTTACCGAGAATGAAGAAAGCCTGAGGAAAACGCTTGCCCCATTTAAAATTAAAGAATTTATTGGGCATAAAGGGCGTAATATTATAATTTATGAAATAAGTGATACACTCACCTGAAAACGCGGGCTATAGTGTCATTTCGATAAAACTTTTAACAAGATTAAAATAATGGACAATAAATCTTTAGACTGGAGCTTGATGTACGAGCACCGTCGAGCCACACAACGCTCATTTGGAGACATATGGGATTTACCCATTCAAAAACGACACCATCATGTTATTGCATTACATAGCCAGGCTTCGCTCAGCTGGCTAGAAATAGGTGCGGGGGACAGAAGACTAAAAGGAGAACTTGAAAGCCAATTCCCTATTCAATCATATAAAAGTTTTGATATAGATCGGCGCCACGATCACGATTTTTTTTCTCTAGATGAGATTGAAGGCCAATTCGATAGAATTTGCATGTTCGAAATGATTGAGCATATTACTATCCCACAGGCCAAAGACATATTATTAAAATGTCGCGATTCACTAAAACCAGGCGGAAAAATATTTATTACTACGCCCAATATTTACTATCCTCCTGGTTTTCTTCGAGATGCTACTCATATTACGCCCTGGGCTTATGATGAACTTGGCGGCCTTGTCTCATGCTCCGGATTCAATGTGAGTGCTATTTATAGACTTTATAATGATGCATTTTTACGAAAGATAGCTCACCGATACCTATTCTCGCCACTACACCGTTTTATGGGCATAGATTTCAGTAAACAAATAATGCTGGTTGCAGATTTAAGCTAAATTGATAGAAATATCCGAGCTAGCCCGTTTAGTTTTCGGTTTTTATTTCCAGGAATTGCTCAAAGGATTGAAGTTTGCTGATCTTTTTTCTAGCTGATATTTTCTGTATCTGCGGCTGTATTTTTTTAACTACCGTTTTATAATCCATCGATCGAAACTCTGCATATTTTTCTATTATTGCTTTTAATTGGCTCCCGGTTAATCCGGCTTCATATGCACTAACAATAAATCGCGCCAAATCTTTAAAATACAGACCTTGTCTGAAGCTTATAATTGGCTTTTTTAAATGCTCAACATCAATAAACCGATAATCGTTATCGGCCAGGAAAATTATGTTGCTCCACTTCATATCACCATGGCAATAACCAAGTTTGTGAAAGTTTGCCAGGGTTTCTACCAACTGGTTCATTAAGCCCTGTTTGATCAATTGCTCAAATTGCTGTTTATTTTCGCGAGCGATCAAAGCTAAATTACTACAATCTAAATAGCCCTCACTGATTAGATAATAACGGCCGACAGGCCCCTCTTGAAATAAGCAGGCATAAAAGGGCGATAATGGAAGACCCTGTAAGGCAAGGCCATTTACCCGGCTAAGCAAGTTACGAAAGTAAAATCGGTGATACAACTTTTGCAGTGGTTTAAACCCATAAAAACTCTTGATGACATCTGATTTTATTAACCAAATGTCATCAAGAGGTGATTCAATTAAACAGGTAAGTTTATTTTTCTCTTTTTTAAATATTTTTATTGGCTTTCGCAACAGGGTTTCCGGGTCGGCTAATATCTCTCTCTCCTCACCAGAAAGTAGCTCGTCACTTATCCAACCAGTAGTACCTGATTTGTTATAGGCTGTTAGCTTAACCACACGAATGCTCCAGTTTTAAAGCTGGAACTATCAGACAAAAAGAAAACATTAAAAGAGGCCATGAAAGAAGCATATACTGTGATAATTATTCCTTAAACCATTTAACCATTAGTTTTGCATTTAATTCTAAACTATAGTTTTCTTCAATGCTCTTGCGCCCAGCTCTACCCAAAGTCTCACGCAAATTTTCATCCTCAACAAGGTTTGATAATTTTTCTTCCCACTCAATATCATTTTCTGCCCAAAAACCATTTACACCATTGTTAACAACATCCTTATTCATACCTACCGGGCTACATACTACAGGCGTGCCTACAGCCATGTATTGCAATAATTTGAAACTACATTTTCCCCTTGTCCACGCATTATCGCTTAAAGGCATAATACCAATGTCCATGCCCTGAAGGTCTGAAATTTCATTTTCAGAGGACCAGCGAATTTTCTCAACAGAAATTATTTCGCTATTAACAAATTCATCAGATACGATTCTTAAAATAAGATTGGGGTATTTAGCACCCAATTTTTCCAAAGCGGGTAAGATTTCCTCAAGATA
>DGOT01000084.1 GCA_002389465.1 Bacteroidales bacterium UBA4459
CGATTACAACAAACGGGTAAATCCCGGATACAGCGAATATGAAAGAGACACATACGTAAGCGATACAACCTATAAAACAGTAGCAGAAGGCGATTTCGAATACACCCGAATTTCATGGGGGTTACGGGGAGGTGTAGAAATTAATCCTTCAAAAAATGATTACATCAATCTCGGCGGAAGATTCGGTTACCACGAACGCACCGGAACTACAAACCGTAATTATGATGAATGGATAGATCCCGGAGATGTTCATAATCCATACTTAAGCAATGAAACATCGATCAGGAGTGCCGATTTTTATTCAGTCACGCTTGATTATAGTCACTCATTTAAAAACAAAGAAGGACATAGCTTATCTGCACAAATCATATTTGATCATCGGGTTTCCGACGAAATTAATTCGAATCAGCTTACCGAAACTGACAGTACTATCCGCAGTGCTCAGGAGTCAACCGAAGATGGGCCGGCCGGCCGGCTGCGTGCCAAAATCGACTACACATTGCCCATCGGAGATAACGACAAATTTGAAGCTGGATTCCAAAGCCGTAACGATTTGGCTGATGATGACAACAAGCTGTATAATTATGATCCGGATGCAGGAGATTTTGTACTGATACCCGAATACAGCAATACGACTGATTACAGGCGCAATATTTATGCATTGTATGCCATGTACGCAGGAAAAGTGAAAAATTTTGGGTATCAGCTGGGAATACGAGGCGAATATACATACCGGGATATAAAATCAGAAAACAACACTACTGACAGCTCGTTCATTATCGACAGGATGGACTATTTTCCATCAGTTCATTTATCGTATGATTTTTTGAAAGAAAACTCGCTCATGGCAAGCTACACACGGCGCATTAAAAGGCCACGTGGGTGGTACCTTGAGCCCTTTATCACGGTACAGGACGCGTATAACCTGAGCAAGGGAAACCCCGGCCTCCAGCCGGAGTATATCGATTCGTATGAAATGTCCTATCAGAAAAGATTTAAAAAGAACTTCTTCTCGTTAGATGCTTATTACCGGGTTACACACAATAAAATTGAACGGGTAAGTGAGGTTTATCAGGATAACATCATGCTACACACTTATGAAAATGTTGGGCAGGACTATTCACTCGGCGGAGAACTGATGCTGAGTGTTGACCTGTTGAAATGGTGGCATATGGACCTTTCCGGGAATTTGTATTATTACAGGGTAACAGGCACCTTGTACGACCAGTCGTTCGACAACAACAGTACCAACTGGCGCGGAAGGTTCAACAACACGTTTCACCTGGCTGAGTTCACCAAACTTCAGATAACCAGCAGTTATGCCAGTCCAACAGTAACGGCCCAAGGCAAGCGTTACGGATATTATATGTTCAATGCCGCGCTGAAACAGGATTTCTTCCAACGGAAGTTGTCGCTCACACTCACCGGCCGCGACCTGTTTGGCACAGCAAACTTTGAATCGCTGAACGAAGGCAACGATTTCAGCAATCATTTTTATGCAGAGCGAAAATCACCCATGGTAACACTGACAATTTCGTTTAAGCTGAACAATTACAAAATGAAAAAAGTGAGCAACAGCGAAAGTTTTGACACGGATGAGGATATTTAAGTTCGGGCTTGCTTTGAGAAGAAATACACTTGCTGTTTTGGGTGCACAATACAAAAAATGATAAGGGGGATGAAAAACAGTTTATTATTCGATTACTTTTCGTTCTGCCAAATGATATCTTCTGCCGGCACCAAGCAGGTAAAACTGTTCACTTCTTTCGGGTAATTCGGTTATTTCGGGCCTTTCAACCGACCAGTCTTTTTTATCCCGGATAAATTGGCAAAAGGTACCGTCATAAATTGCCACATAATTCTCTCCGATCACTTCAAATGCATCACCATGAACAACAATGGCGGTATTTTCGTCAAGGCCGATGCCCAATAGGCGGGGATGTGCTTCCAGAATTTCAAAAATATCAAACTGCCTGTTTAAAGCCAGTAAATGCTGATCGATCGCACAATGAGTAATGAAACCAAAACCCTCTTCATGATCGCCCATCATCACTATATTTGTTTTTGTGTCGCCCCTTACAAGATAAGAAACCTGAATAGATGCTCCTGCCGAACTTCCCCCGATAACGCCGCTCTTTTCCAGCACCTTAAAGAATATTTCCTGGGTTTTGGTACTCATTAGCGACCTAATAATATTCCACCTTAACTCTTCAAGGTGATTCCAAAAAGACATTACCTTTTCTTTTTGTTCGTTGTTCTTTGTATTTATTTCTTCCATTCGGTATTTGAAATCTCAAAAAATAAAATACCTCTCATTATTGAAGAAGTTTTTCAAAACCAATTTGTCTTTGTACTAATTGACGATCTGTAAGCAATAGTAACTTTTAAAGATTAAGAATCTCGGCTTCATAATTAAAATAGTCGAAAAGAGATTTCCTGGAAAAATTTGTTAGGCGTTTCGTATGCTGAATTGTATAGTATTTATGATTTGAATATTTTTCAGTTTCCTCAATTAAATGATCTAAAAAGTCTTGCTCTGGCAAAAT
>DGOT01000177.1:0-3238 GCA_002389465.1 Bacteroidales bacterium UBA4459
TATAACTGAGAAACGAGTTGGCTACATGCAGCATATAAGCCGCAAATCCGCGTTCGTTTCCTGAAGCGAACTTTTTGGCGATCAGGGCATCGAAACCCATACCGGCAATGCTAATGAACGATTTTCCATTGATTGTTGCCGTATCAATTTGTTTGTATTCCGCTTTGTTGATGAGTTTCAGGGCTCCTGGCAACGAAAACGGAATACCGAGGTGGCGTGCCAGACCGTTACCCGAGCCGGCAGGAATGATGCCGAGTAACGAGTTGCTGCCGATCAGACCCGAAGCCACCTCGTTGATGGTGCCGTCGCCGCCAACGGCCACGACAATGTCAGTTTTGGCATGTGCAGCCTCTTGTGCAAGCAATGTCGCATGACCGGATGATTCTGTGTGTATTATGTCAATGTTATATTTTCCAGAGTCAATACCGGCTTTAATTTTTTCCTGTAGATTTTTAAATCTTCTTTTGCCGGAAATGGGGTTGATGATAAAAAGGATACTCTTTTTCCCGCCTTTTACCCGTTCCCTGTCTGTCTGACCTTTTTCCATGTAAGGAATTCTATGTCTGTACGGGATATTATTTGCCGATGACCACTTTTACCTGTCTTTTCCTTTCATCGGCAGCATTCCCGGCTTCGTCCGATACATTGTAAGTTACCTCATATGTATCGGCTACCTGGATATTTACATTATCTTCAGTTACAAGGCGGTTGGTAATGTCCACCGTATCGCCTGTAGCTGTTACATCCCAGGCAAGAGCTCCGGCATCAACATAGGGCATGCCTAAAGCAGTGTAAACGGGGTCGTACCCCAGTACTTCAATAAACGGTTTGCTTTTATCAGCATTGTCATCTTTTTTACATGCCGATATTAAAAGCGTACCGGCCAATATCGCGAATAAAAAATATCTCAGGTTTTTCATCTTCGTTTAGATTTATGACGCAAAGTTACTCAAATCTTATGGTTGATATGTTTTAATATGCTGGAAAAATGCTTCATCGAAAAAACTTATTTTTATCGCCATTAATTTTTTGTTCTCATTATCAGCGAAGGTGTAAATGAATTTACTTTTGAAATACAGATATATATTTTTCCTGATGCTTTTAGCTCTGGGTTTTGCTTCAGTTCCCAACCGGTTAAAAGCCCAGCAAAAAAGTTATCCTTCCGGCTATTTCAGGCCTCCTTTGGGTATTCCATTGTACCTGTCAGGAACTTTCGGTGAGCTGCGTTCCAACCATTTTCACTCGGGTATTGATATAAAAACCGGAGGAACGGAAGGGAAAAACGTTTATGCGGTGGCTGACGGATATGTGTCGCGTATAAAAGTTTCGACAGGAGGATATGGTAAAGCGTTGTACATTACACATCCGAATGGTTTTATTTCGGTGTACGGACATCTGCAGAGATACAATGACATACTACAGGAGTTCGTTACTTCATACCAGTATCAAAAAGAACGTTTTGTTGTTGAAATATATCCCGATAAAGATCAGATCAAAGTAAAAAAAGGAGAGGTGATCGCCTTGTCGGGAAATACGGGAGGCTCCAACGGGCCACACCTGCACTTCGAAATCCGCGAAGAAGCCTCACAGCATCCTGTCAACCCGTTGCTCTTTGAAAGCATAAAGGTGAAGGATTTTTACAGGCCGAAAATTCTGGAAGTTGCTGTCTATCCTGTTGACAGGCAGTCACTGATTAACGGTGAAAACGATACTGTCTATTATCGGGTAGCCGGATGGGGAGATGAACATTACCTGCGAACCAATCCGGAGATTACCGTGTCAGGCCGCGCCTCATTTGGCATCAGAACGCATGACCTGATGAACGATGTGCCCAATAAAAACGGTGTATTTACCATTGACATGACCGTGGACTCATCACTGGTATTTGGCCTGAAGATGGATGAATTGTCCTTTTCAACTACCCGTTACATCAACAGCCTGATCGATTATACATATTATAAAAAGATGAAAAGGCGGCTTGTGCGTACCCAGGTGGATACCAACAACCTGCTCACAGCATACAAGAATGTAAGTGCTAACGGTATCGTGTTGTTTGATGATTCGTTGATGCATTCTGTTACATTCAAAGTAGCTGATATTTATGGGAACAAGGCTAAACTGCAGTTTAAGGTACGATCGGTTCCTTTTAACGATTCGTTAATGCGCACACATAAAGAAGTTGACCCTGAAGGTATTTATTTTGGTTTCGCGCAACCGCATCAGCTATCTGACAGGAATATTTCCCTGTCGTTTCCCGCTAACGCCTTTTACAGGTCGTTTTATTTCCGGTTGAAAGTTGATTCCATTTCGACACCGTTTGGACCTGTTTACAAAATACATGATCAGTTTACACCGGTGCAGAAAGCATTTACGATAAAAATTAAGCCGGATTTTGTTCCCGATAATTTTGAGGATAAGCTTTATATAGCTTACTCAAACGGAGACGGCAAGCCGTGGTATATCGGTGCCAGTTGGGAAGGCAACTTTTTAACGGCCAGGTCGCGTTTGCTAGGTGATTATCTGGTAGCCATTGATTCGATTCCACCTGTGATTATGCCTGTAAATATTGCTGACGGTAAAGATATTTCAGAGCAAAATACCATTAAAGTAAAGATAAAAGACGGGGAAACAGGCATCGCATCATACCGTGGCACGCTGAACGGTCGCTGGATACTGATGGAATATGATACGAAAAAGCAATTGTTGACTTACCATTATGACGGACGTCTGCAAAAAGGAATGAATCATTTTAAGCTGGTTGTCAAGGATTTATTGGATAATGAATCTGCTTATGAAGCCAAGCTTGTTTATTGAGTAAAGCCTCGGCCCGGATAAGCCTTTCAGTTCGAGGTCTGTTTGTGTGAAGGGGAACAGAAAGGTTCTTTTGAGGGAAATTTAGTCTTTTTACATGAGGCCCTCTTCTTGCTAAATGCTGGTTTCTACAAATCACTTCTAAGCGAAGTTGTTTCCGGTGTATATTTTGATATTCCTCTCTTTAATGATATAATCCAGATATTTCCCTTTGAGTCTTCTTTTATCCTGGTAATTATCTTGCCTACTAATTCGTCTTCGTTAGTATAAATAGTCCATTTTTCACCGTCAAATTTTGATACACCACCACCCTTATTGAGATAGGCCCCTGTTCCTATCCAAATATTGCCATTCTGATCTTCATGTATCGTATTTACAATGTTACCAGCCAAACCATTCTCCTGTGTATAATTTACCCAGCTTTTAC
>DGOT01000177.1:3325-6081 GCA_002389465.1 Bacteroidales bacterium UBA4459
ATTATCAATTAGTTGATCATCTTGCGTATAACTTTTCCATGATTTGCCATCATATATATTAATTCCACGATGTGTTCCCACCCAAATATTACCTTTTGAATCTTCAATAACTCTAATAACAAAATCATCATTTAAACCATTTTTGTGCGAATAGTAAGTCCAGTTTTCACCATCATACTTCATTAAACTACCATAATTAATCTTTATATTAGTAACTAAAGTTGCAGCTCTACTGTAATTAATTGCCCCTAACCATATATTTCCTTTGCTGTCTTCCAGGTAAGACCCGAAAACACACCTTTTAGCATCTGGAAAGTTGTCATCTTTATTAAAATGCTGCCATTCTGAGCCATCGAATTTTGCGATTGCCCCGTGTCTGAAATATGATGCTCCCATCTGCAATGCCGCAATTTCACCCGGATGAACTTTTTCTTCAACACTTGCCACCCAGATGTTATGCTGATTATCCTCTTTAATTAATATGATACCTACTCCATAAATGCCACAACTTTTTTCAGTATAACGAGTCCATGCACCGCCATCAAATGAATAAAGATAGTTTGAGCCAACCCATATCGTTCCCTGGCTATCTTCCATAAGGCAGCTTATCATTTCTCTTGGTGATCCGTCTTTTTTTACCTGCTTCGTGAATTCTCCGTTGATATATCTTGTTATTCCATTGACAGTTCCAACCCAAACAGCTCCTTTACTGTCTTCCATCAAAACGGTGACATACTCATCAGGCAAGCCCTCTTTTTGGCGAAAAGTATCCCAATTTTTTCCATCAAATTTATGCAGGCCTTCGTCTGTGCCAATCCACATATTACCTTTACTGTCTTCCATCATTGTTTGTACTCTGTTAGATAGCAAAACATCCTTTTGGCAATAGTTTGTCCAGGTTCCCTGTGCAATGTTATTGCCACAAACAAAAAACATGGCGATTACTGTTAGGTATAAAGTTTTCTTTTTCATTGTTTTATAATTAATCAAATGTTACGGAAAGTATTATTGAGAATCGGTTGCTGTCTAATTTCTCTTCTGCTTCATCTACTTTATTGGTTAAATGGGTCTTACTATAGGCAATTCCGGCACCTAACCCCCATTTCTTCGATATCCACCATTCCTTCCCGGCAATAAGTTGAAATGAAAATCCACTATGTGTCTTACTTTTTGTGTCGTTTGTACTATTGCTAACTGTAAATTTCCCTATTCCTGCCGAACCTGATACAAAAAAATTAACAGGCATGAAATAATAAGTGAGTCCGGCCCCATACATCAGTTCATTAACTGAAATATCATCCGACATAGTTGTAACCGAGCCCTCATTGTTAACTTTAGGTCCGGGCATTGACTTTGTAATTAGCGTACCATGAAGAATCAGATCTTTTGTTATTGATGCCCCAATTTTCAAATCCAATTCAAAGCCAGTCCCAGTCATCGTCATGGTAGATGAATTGTATTTATCAGTAATTTTTCCGAATACCGGACCCAGGCAAGCAGACATGTAGAATCCATCGTGCTGCTTCGCTTCATTTTGGGGAAAGGCTGTAATTCCGTAACTCATGATTAATAATACGCATATAAATTTTTTCATGATAGTCTTGTGTTTGATTTTATTGAGTTATAGACTGCATTGTTATCATTGCGAGAAGTATATAGTTCTGATCAAATTTTAATTCTGAAAAATATTAATCAGACCTTTCAATTAATTCGCTCTTGCCATTATTGCTTAATTCCAATCGGATTGTTGTTGTTTGTCCGGAATAGAATTTGTGCGATGCTTCATAGTCCTTATAAAAACTGCTCGTAGCTTTTATAGTATGCGTCCCGGAAGGCACAGACCAGGTTTCATTTTTATCAGAACTAAGACTTCCAAGTTTAGCATCATCGAAATAGACCTTAATACTCACATTGCAGTCGTTAATAACTTTTAAGTATGAATCACCTGAGATTGCTTCATCTTTTTCGCATGATGAATAAATGCTGAGAACGGAGATTAGCAGCAGAACCAGAATTTTTAAATTATTGGTTTTTGTTTTCATTTCGGTCGTTTTTTCTGAGGTTTCATTATACTTAGTCCTTTCATTGATAAAGTATAACAAACATGCTAAATTTCAGCATGTTCCGCAATGGGCATTTATATGGGAATTTTATGGTAAGAAATGGGGAGCGTTAATTTAATTTGCTAAATATGAGCAATTATGTTTGAGGTATAAATTGATAACTCGATACGTGGATAAGGGAACACGTAAAAATAGATTATAGAGCGAGCAGCCAGGTTGTTTTGTGACCAGGTCTAAGCTGAGTTGTATTAAACAGGCAACTATAGCTCAATTACTTTATTCCTGATAGCCCATACCACCATTTCAACAACATTTTTCAGGATAATATTGTGTTTGTCTTGTAATTTAAATTTTATGTTTTCTTTATGCGTATTTACGACTTCTGTTGATATATGAAGTTTGGATGCAATTTCCTTTGCACTTAGTCCATACGACAAATGCTTGATAACTTCTATTTCGCGATCTGTTAAATTAAAATTTCTTTTTTTCTTTAAAAAGTACATCATGCTCTTTCTTTCTTTTACCATCAGCTTCATTATTGCGTTAATATCACATGTTTCACCAAAAATAAAACCATTTCCTTTTTTTACCTCATTAACAGCATCAATGATTTCTTCTATTCCTGCATCTTTTAATATGAATCCATCCAAACCGGCATCGATGGCATCCAACACCACACCATATCCTGAAGCA
>DGOT01000110.1 GCA_002389465.1 Bacteroidales bacterium UBA4459
ATCTATCTATAGGAAAGGTACCAGCTATGTTGCCAGTTTTGTTATGTTGTTAGATTTTTAATTCTTTTTAAGGCCTGGATAAAGTTTTATTGTACATTCTGGACAGATACTATGGGTAAATTCTGCCTCTGAATGATCTCTGATAAATGATTCAATTTGATTCCAGTATCCCTTGTCATCACGGATCTTTTTACAGGATGAACAAATCGGCAGGAATCCTCTTAATTTTTTAACTTCAGCCAAGGCATTTTGCAATTCATCGATCAATCGTTCCCTTTCTTTTTCGGTGGATTTTCGTTTGCTAATATCATGAATAACTGAACAAAGTAAAAACTTTTTTCCAATAACAATAGGACCACTAAATACTTCCACATCTTTAACCACCCCATTAGAAAGGCGATGCTTAAAATTGAAATAATTCCTCTTTTCAGATTTAGCCCTTTCCATCTCCATAAATATTTCTGTCTTAGAGCGCGTGTTAATATCGGTAATTTTCAATTTTATTAGTTCATCTTTTGTATAACCGTAGAACAAACAAGCCCTTGGATTCGCATCATTGATAGCACCGGTTTCTGGATCAATCAAAAGCATAACCGAATAGTTATTTTCAAATAAAGATCTATATAGTTGATCTCTATCGGAATCGTTGCGTTCTAATTCTTTATGTGCATGTTTTGAAGTCAGAATTTTACCCTCAGTCAGAAATTATCACTTTGATATGGAGAACATTTCCACCTTTGCAAAATTACAGGTGACATCAATATCACAACTTTTACGACCTGGCAATTTATGCTGATGTGTAGACATCTGGTTCAGAACACCACGCATAGCAGTCATGATATTATTCTGTCTCAATACGTTTGCTTCCAGCTATTTGTCATTTCTAAGCCATTGTATTGCCTCTTCTCGTTCATAAAAGATCTCTATATTTTGGGAAGATTCAAAAGCAAAGACAGCGTACATTCTGGCTAAACCAAAATTCAGTGTTTTAGGAGCATATATTGCGGTTTTTTTCATAGAAGTGACATTATTATCTGTGGACATAGAAATGAAATAGTCAGCAAGTGCTCGTATTCCATCAGTTGTGAGACTGCTTAAATCGGCTTCACTTAGATCAGCAAGTTCATTTGTGTCTGGTATCCAATCGCCACTATTAAAAATAGATTTCCAGTCATTCAGTAAATCCGCATCTGTTATTGCCCCTTTATAATGACTTACGAAATAGCCAGCCTCATGATTCATTACAATTGTAATCGGCATCCTTCCTCCAATAAAATAGCAAATTATAAAGATACATAGAGAACATTCACGGTTTCACGATTTATAAAAACCCGTGATCCATAAAGAATATCACAACCAAAAGCTAAACGATCACCTATACAGATATCGTATTTCTTACAAAAATGCAAAAAGGGCAAACTCTGTAATAGAATTTGCCCTTTCCGATTCGGCTCCGGTTGCCTATCCCGTATATATGATTGTCTATATTTTATCCGTAATGAACTTTCTTCTTGCATACCATAATTGGTTTATATAATTTGCGGCGAAACTACTTATTGGAGGTAATAAATGGGTCAAGATCGACGTCTTGAATTAAACCGAAGAATGCTTGGAGATAGACGATTTGGTAATAATAGTAATGGGCATAATGGCGCTGAAAGAAGAAATGCCTTTGATCGAAGAGGTTATAGCGAAAGAAGACAAGATAAATATATACATTCCAAAACAGATCTATTCCGAATAGCATCATAAGATATCAAATAATCGATAACCTCTTCATATCTCATAGCACGTTGATGTTCCCTGTATTCTATAATTTCATCTTTATTCGTATCAATGACCGTACAGAGTTATCACAGCTTTTCAGATGCTTCTTACATCTTAGATGGTAGGAGAAATCAGTAATTCTGTAAATAACCAGTACAAATGTAGCGCAGGGGGGGAATTTGCATCCGAGTTAATTGCTCCCGTAGGGCCTATGCCAAATATTTTTTTGAGTTTATTTTGACCAGATATTTTTCTTTTTATATCCATGGCAATTAAGTCACATTCTTATTGCGCTAATACATAAGTAGTCTTTTGTTGAGGAGGCGCTGGTCCGAATAAAAACAAACTCCCGCTTTTTGCAAAGCGGAAAAAATTCCACTGTTAACACCACCCTAACTCGGACCACGGGTTCTCTGGCAAGGCACTTCTTGTCATCATCTTTTCAGTACAGGAAGCGGAGACATCAGGGACCGGATATTGTCCCTCTGTTTTGGGGTAAAGATTTTGGACGTCCTGGATTCAAGGGCTATCGCCGCCGCATTTTTTTTGTAAAAAGAGGTGGGCTCATATTGCCAGCCAGCGGCCAGGCGACGTTCCTCTTTTATCAGGTTTCGATAGATATAAATACCGATGACGGGTCCCACAATCAGGGTCCGGGCACCAAATTCTCTGCAAAGATCCTTAAATAAGCAGTTCATTTTCTTGAACATGGGTTCTTCGTGTTGGTAGTATCGTCTCATGGCCCAGACGGCACCGGCATAAGTGGTTTTCAACGACTTTACTTCCCAGGCAAAGCGCCTTTGAATGCGCCGGTTCGGACAATTCTTATACCGCTGCCATCCAGTGAGAAGGGTCCGGGTCAACCGGGCCAGACTCGGTCCGTTGATTGTAAAATCCTGGGTGAACGCCTTCAACAGAAATCCTTGTTCAAGGCCATTTTTAATATGCCGGTGCCGGTAATTGAAGCGGTATTGGCCATGGGCATCCGCCGGTGGGAAATCGGATTCATCCAGCAGGGTTCCCTCTTTTTTATGGTGTTCATACAGCGGGGTTCCCGGGTTTGGTGTATACAGCATAAATTGGTGAAAATCCGAGTTGTGACTGACGGCATGGGCGATGACCGCGTCGATATTTTCAGGTGTATGGTCTTCCATGCCGATGATGGAAGAACCCAGTACGCGAATGCCGTGGGACTGCATATCCTTGATCAGATCCCGGGTGTCGATATCCTGGAGCTTGCGGTACTGGCTGCTCTCCCCCTCAATGCCCATCCAGACCCATCCGATGCCCAAGCCCACGATCTGTTCCATGGTGTAAGAGCGCAGGACCCGGGCGGAACTGAACACATTCAACAGCCAGCTTTTGTTATTGGCCTGCATCAGTTCCA
>DGOT01000236.1 GCA_002389465.1 Bacteroidales bacterium UBA4459
GCTGAAAAAATTGCTAAAAATCAATATCGTCTAAAGTGGGTTGGATGATATACTTCATTTCGGTAAATTCCAGTGCTAACAGGTTTCCGTATCCATCCCTTTTGGTCATGTAAACACCGTTGTCCAGGTCGATGAATGGCTGCTCTTCCGATTTAATGATTTTGTCGATAAACTCCAGATTAACCGGCGTATGGCCATGGATAACGGTTTTGTAATCTATCTTTTCGGGCTTTATCTCATAATCTTTTGTCCACAACATAGCCTGTTTGTCAGAAAAAGGATCCTCCGCCTCGAAGTTAAACCCAGCATGCACCAATACGAATTGGTCAAGTTCAAGATAATAAGGCAGTGTTTTTATCCAGTCGATATATTTTTGAGGGATTTCGGCAGGCCATTTTACGCCCATACTCTTCAATGTTTCGGCCCCACCGTTGAGTTCCCATTCTTTCTGGATTCCTGATTTTGTTTTTACCCCCAGAAACTGTTTTCGCTCTCTGTCGGCATTCCAGGTTTTCAGCATATATTCCTCATGATTGCCGAGCAAAGGAATTACCTTTGCCGGGCCGCGCTGCAATTGCATAACGTAGTCCATCACTTCTTTACTGGCCGGCCCCCGGTCAATATAGTCGCCCAGAAAATAAATAGTGTCGCCGGCTGTCGGCTTAATATGATCTTCAAAAAGCGTTTTAAGCGTGACGGCGCAACCATGAATATCCGGAATAACCCATTTCTTCACTGTTCTTTGTTTTATTACAGTGTTTACTACTTTGATTTAATCTGGTTGGCCACCTGATCCATCAGTTTTTTGATTTCTTCAGGATCTCCCAGAAAATAATCGTTCACCAAGTTCATATCATCATCAAATTCAAAAACATAAGGGATGCCTGTCGGGATGTTGAATTTGAGTATTTTTTCTTTCCCCATATTTTTCAGATGCATCACTAAAGCTCTCAGGCTGTTTCCATGTGCAGCCACAAGTACTTCATTTTTTTCCTTTAGTGTCGGCTTGATTTCTTTCTCCCAATAAGGAATAAACCGTTCGATAACCTCTTTTAACGATTCGGTTAACGGTATATCTTTAGGTGACAAGTCAGCATATCTCGAGTCGAATTTCGGATTTCTCTCGTCATCGCTGTCCAACGGTTTTGGCGGTGTGTTGAAACTTCTGCGCCATAGCTGTACCATATCGGCTCCATACTTTTCAGCAGTTTCCACTTTATTAAGGCCCTGCAGTATACCGTAGTGTTTTTCGTTCAACCGCCACGATTTTATTTCGGGAATCCACATTAAATCCATTTCTTCCAACACAATCCACAGCGTTTTTATGGCGCGTGTAAGGTATGATGTATAGGCTATCTTAAAATCATAACCCTTTTCTTTCAATAGCTTTCCCGCTTTTTCAGCTTCTCTGACACCCTGTTCCGACAGTTTAACATCGGTCCATCCTGTAAAACGGTTTTCTTTGTTCCATACACTTTGTCCGTGTCTTAATAAAACCAGTCGCTTCATTTTCTTCTTGTTAATTTATGAAATATGTCCTTACCTTTGTCAGCCATTATGAGTGCCATCTCTACAAAACTCTCCGCATTTATTTTTCCCGGATTAACTTGGAAAATACCAACTGAAAGCAACGAACTGTTCCTCACGTTTGATGATGGCCCTCACCCTGTTGTTACGCCAAAAGTATTGAATATTCTTGACGAGTACAATGCAAAAGCTACTTTTTTTTGCGTAGGCGACAACGTGCAAAAGCATCCAAAAGTTTACGCGGAAATTATTTCAAGGGGGCATCTAACCGGCAACCATACGTACAATCATGTGAAAGGATGGGAAACTAAAAAAACAGCGTATCTGCACAATGTGCAAAAATGCAGTAAGCTTAGTTTGCCCCGTTTGTTCCGGCCACCATACGGAAGGATCACCCCGGCTCAGATAAGGCTGTTGAAAAAAACGGGCTATCACATTGTTATGTGGGATGTGCTTACGAGAGATTACCGAGAAAACAGCAACTGGAAAAAGCTGCTGCACAAAGCCCTCACGAAAACAAAACCCGGTTCCATTATTGTATTTCACGACAGCGAAAAAGCTGCCGAAAATATGCTGTATATGCTGCCCGAGTTTCTTGCGCACTTTTCAGGGAAAGGATATGTTTTTAACGCCATTGATCCGCAAAGGATCTGATTTCGTTCCTTTGTCAATTATTTGCATCTTTGTATATTATTAGTGTCATGCAAAAAATTACCAGAAAAACAATCCTCTTTTTATCATTGCTTCCCGTAGTGTTTTTTCTCGTGCAATGCGCCCAGCCAGGGTCCCCGGGGGGAGGCCCGAAAGATACGCAGCCACCACAAATCATAAGGTATACACCGGATAATTTCAGCACCCGGTTTTCGGATAACAAATTTAAAATTGATTTCGATGAGTTTATCGCGCTGGATAATATAAATCAGAAATTATTGATTTCGCCACCTATGGATAAGCTGCCCGATTTTAAAGTCAAAGGGAAATCACTTTTAGTGAAATTTAACGAGGGGTTAAAAGAAAATACTACGTACACTTTGTTTTTTGGCGATGCAATTGTAGATATTACTGAAAAAAATTCGTTACTAGAAAACTCTTATGTCTTTTCCACAGGTGATAAAGTTGATTCAATGAGTATGAGTGGAACAGTTATACAGGCCATCGACCTGCAACCTGCCGAAGATGTATTCGTCATGCTTTACAAAAACAATAACGATACCCTCCCGGTAGATTCCCTGCCTCTTGTTGTCAAACCTTTTTACCTGAGCAAAACCAATGAGAAAGGGAAGTTCACATTTAACGGATTGGCAGATGAAGAATATTTCATTTTTGCGCTGCGCGATATGAACAGCAACCATATTTTCGACCAGCCTTCAGAAGAAATTGCATTCCTGGATACACTAGTACAAGCTTTTTTTACCGGATACCCACAGAAAAAGAATACTGACAGCATTTTATCCGACTCGGCTCTTATTGATTCCTTAGCTGCTTTAATTGCCGATACGTTATTGCAAGTTACTGATACCGTTAATCCGGACACACTGGAAGATAAGGCGCAGGGGAATAAGGAGATTTCATACGATTTATTTCTTTTTAAAAACCGTGATAGTGTTCAGCGGCTACTCAAAGCGGGAATGGTTAGAAGGAACACGCTGGAGTTTGCTTTTTCGCTTCCGGCCAGAGAAATAAGCCTTGTTCCGGAAAACTATTCTTCTGACAGCACATGGTATCTGGAGGAGTACTCCGTAAGGGCAGATACTGTTCGCTGGTATTTGAAAAACATTCCTTTGGACACTCTCGAACTCTCCGTAATGAGTGGCAGGGACACTTTAGAGTATCTCTATATAAACCTTAACTACGGCAGCAAATCAAGCCGTGCACGTGCAAAAAAGGAAGAAAAGAAAAAGAAAATTTACCTTGAATGGTCATCGAATGTACAGAAGAGTGTTTTAATACCAAATCAACAACCCAAAATTCGGTTTGAGCAACCGCTGGAGTCATTCACTACTGCTTCGGGCAGCCTCATTATAGGCGAGGATACTACCTACAGGCCAAAAACTGAAGTAGCTGACAGTTTCCGCATGGTTATATTCTTCCCGCTTGAACTACAGGAAGAAACCAACTACTCTTATTATTTTCCCGATTCCAGTTTTATTGACTGGAACGGCTATTTCAACAAGGAAATCCGCTTGAGTTTTGCCACAAAAACTACTGCCGATTATGGTAAATTGACCATGCACATGCAGCCTGAAAAGAGCCAGCCTTATATTTTTCAGATGCTGGATGAAAAGGGCAATGTAGTTAACGAATCTTATTTTGAATCGGATACAACTATCAGATATGTGTTTGTAAATCCGGCTAAATACAAATTCAAATTAATATTCGATAATAACGGAAACAAACAGTGGGACAGTGGCTATTACCCGGAGAAAATAGAACCCGAACAGATACTTTTTTACACAAAAGAAATAGAATTGAGAGCCAACTGGGAAATTGAAGAAACCTGGAAAATTAAGTAGGGCGTATCACCGATTATACTAATCACTGCACCGGTTCACACACTCAATAACTTCGGTCAGTTCTACATGTTTCAGCGAATAAAAAATCTTTTTCCCGTCACGCCTTGAGATAACAACATTCTTGTTTTTGAGTATATTCAGATGGTGTGAGGCCGTTGCTTGCTCAATATTCAACGCTTCATATATTTCCGTCACGCTGAGGCTTTCTCCCTTTGCCAGCAAGTCGATAATAGCGATGCGAATGGGGTGAGAAATAGCCCGTAACTTGGCTGCTGCCAGTTCAAGTTTCGAAATATCAATAATAATATTTGACATAGGACAAAAATGTTTGAGCAAAAGTAGAAAATATCATTGTCTGCATATAGTTATATGATTACATATGTCCTGTTTTTAAATATTTTATATTAAATCTAAATAAGACAAGCCACAGAGGTTTCTGCGTATGGCTACGAAAACAATTCGGTAAAAGAGAACTTCCTGCCATCGAACAAACCCTTATCACTTAATTTAAGGTCGGGGATGACAAGCAGTGCCATGAATGACAGGGTCATAAACGGAGCGCGGAGTTTGGAGCCCAATTCATGGGCCTTTTTATCAATTTTATGGTATTCTTCTGCAATCTTATAGCCATCCTCAGCACTCATCAGACCCGCTACAGGCAGAGGCAGTATCATTTCTTCCATGCCTTCAGCAAGTGCTACTCCTCCTTTTTCTTCTACAATCAGATTTATGGCCCGGACAATTTTTTCGTCATCAACTCCTACCGCTACAATATTATGGCTGTCATGCGCCACACTGGAGGCAATGGCCCCGCGCTTCAAACCAAAATTTTTAATAAACGCAACGGCGGGCTTTGCTTTGTTGTACCTGTTTAATACTACTATTTTCAAGATATCATTTTCCGGATCACTCACTACGTTTCCATCCTTAACCTTAAAGTCAGCATAAATAATATTGGTGATTAGCTGGCCGTCCAGGGCTTCTATAACTTTTAGCTTAGTTTTTTGAGGAACTACCCTCACATCTTCTGTCGTGACGGGTTGTGCATGAAAATTATTCGGCATCATCTCCTTTACTGACGGAAGAAGTGTCTTGCCGTTTTCGGCAATTAATATACCGTTCACATAGGTTGCCAACACTTGGAAATTAGTCAGATCATTCACTACGATCATATCCGCCGGGTCGCCTGTTTGCAGTGTGCCTACATCCAGTCCATAATGATCAATTGGGTTAATGATGGCGCTCTTAAGTACTTTTAACGGGTCGTATCCTTTATTGATCGCCCTGATGACCAATTGGTTGATATGGCCTTCAACGAGGTCATCCGGATGCTTGTCATCAGAACAGAACAACACTTCTTCAGGATAATCCTGCATCAAATCGATCAATGCATCGAAGTTTTTGGCAGCGCTGCCTTCCCTGATCTGGATTTTCATACCATAGTTGATCTTCTCCAGCGCTTCGTCCATCGTAAAGCACTCATGGTCGGTGGAAATGCCTGCCTCAATGTACTTTCTGGCGTCTTCACCTTTAACACCCGGGGCATGGCCATCGATCGGCTTTCCGTATTTTTTAGCTACTTCCAGCTTCTGCATCACCCCTTCATCCCTGTTGATGACTCCCGGAAAGTTCATCATTTCCGACATGTATTTAATTTCATCCTTCGCCAGCAGATTATCCAGTTGCTCCACCCCAATTTCAAATCCTGCCGTTTCAAAAGGTGTTGCCGGGACGCATGAGGAAGCGCCAAAGTAAAATTTAAACGGAACTTTTCCTCCGTTGTCAATCATATAGTTGATCCCTTCAATACCCAATACGTTGGCTATTTCGTGCGGATCGGAAACAGTAGCTACCGTTCCGTGCACCGATGCCAGGCGGGCAAATTCCGATGGGATGAGCATCGAACTTTCGATATGAATATGCGCATCAACCAGCCCGGGTAAAATGTAATGATTTTCCTTAACAGTCTCGTCTTTTTCCACCTGAGCTATTTTCCCGTCCTTTACATGAACACGGCCTTTAAAAATTGTTTCTACCCTCAGATCAACAATATTTCCGGATAATGTATAGCTGTTTGTATTCATCTTATTAATTTTAAGTTTTATCTGCTGATTTTTAAATCCTACCCTATTTTATGCAAAATAATCTTTTTAAATTCTTTTTGTACCGCTTCAAAATCGGGGGTAAACCCCAGAAGAAAACCGCCACCTCCCGAGCCGCACAATTTAAGCGTAAACAAATCGTCGGTTAATCCTTTTTCCCACCATTTATAAAATTCCGGCGGAATCATCGGTTTGAAATGTTCCCAAAAGAAAGCCGACAACCGTTTTATTTCTTTCAAAAACCCAGGAATATCTCCCTCTGAAAATAGCTGAATACACCTGTTATTCAATGGTATCAGCGTATTCTTCACTTCTTTGTAAAACTTGTAATGTCGACAGCTGTCAAAAAACAGTTGTACCAGGTTATCGGTTTTTCCGTTCAGTCCTGTATCCACTAAAAAAGTAGTGAGTTCGTCCGTCAGGAGGCCTTTGGGTACCGCTACTGTTTTCATTTTTTCTTTGTTATAAATCAAGAGGGGTTTATTCAGGTAAGAGTTCAACGGATCGAGGCCGGAACTGACGCCATGAAACCAGGATTCCATTTGGGCAAAGATCCTTTTCAATTCCGGCAGGCTTTCCTCCTGCTTATTCAAACCGAAGTTGTCAAACACCGCTGCCGACAGAGCACCTGAGCTTCCTAAGCCATAACTTTGCGGTATTTTGGAATCGAAATACAAGCCGTTATCCAGTGCATTTTTAAATTTCTCCAAATCAAGTGATGTCAGCAATTCGTTTTTTTCAGATAGTTGTAAGAGATACTGATAGAAGCTCCTCAGACATTCTGCCGATTGTCGTTGTTCTTCCGTGAGCGTTTCTGCCTGCCGAAATCTGCCGGAATATTCCGTATAAGGAATGGTCAGTCCCATCGAATTACAGATGACGCTGTATTCGCCAAACAATAATATCTTCGCGTAAAAGCTCCGGTAAGTTTCCATCTGTCAGCCCTTTAATTGTTTTGGCCCTGTCCCCAAAGAGTCGTCAATCCAGTGTCCTTCAGTGCATCGTTCTTCTAATGCATCTTTGATGAACTTCATTACCTCCTTACGATGTGAGGCCGGATACAACACATGAACATTCGGGCCGGCATCTAATGTAAAGGCCACGGGGACATTTTCTGTTTTTCGGAATTCCCTGATCTTTTCGATGATCTCTACTGTTTCTTTTTTCATCAGGATAAAACCGGGGGTAGACGACATCATCAGACTATGCAATGTCAGGGCTTCGTTCTCCACAATTTCGATGTAGCGATCCAGGTCACCGGCTTTCAACACTCCTATTAATTCGGTCGTATGCACGTTTGCCTGCCGGAACCGTTGCCGCGCAAAAGGGTGCTGCTCCATCAATACATGACCTGTCGAGCTGCCTACTTTCTTTTTTTCAGCACTCACAATCAAGATGGTATCATAAAATGACCGGAACACAGGATGTATCTCCGATATTAACGGTACAGCATATTCGTTGGAATAACCGGGAACATCGTCGACGCTTCCCCATACAGAGTATCCACCATAAACGGAACGGCAGGCGCTTCCCGATCCCAAGCGTGCCAGCTGGGAGGCCTCACGGAAAAATGAGCTTTCTCCCTGCTTTCCCTCAATCATCTGTTTCAAACTCACCACACATAATGCCAGTGCTGAAAAGGATGCTGCAGAAGATGCTATACCTGACGAATGGGGAAAAGTATTGGCGCTGTCAATGGTCAGGTCGTAAGCAGCCAGAAAAGGATAATCGATAAGCAGACTGTTTAAATAAGCGGTAATCCTTTTTTCGAATGACTCGTTGCGCGCTCCGGCAAACAAAAACTGTAATGCTGCTTCCCTGCCGGACTTTCTTTTTACATAACTAAATGATGTGGTTGTATAAGAAGCATTCAGCGTCATACTCAGCGAAGGATTGCATGGCAGCTGGTTTCCCTGTTTTCCCCAGTACTTTACCAGGGCAATGTTTGATGGACTTTGCCAGGTGATCGTGCCTCTGTCTGCTGTGTTGCTGTACATATATCACAAATTGAACGGCAAGTTACGCAAATTCCCAATATTTTTCAGAGAACCAGATCGGCATATGGGTAAATAATCTGAAAACCGCGATCGTTCATTTGCCTGACAAATTTATCCCGGGACATCCTGCTTGTCACCAACACAAAATCGCCACCCCAGGCCCCCAAGTATTTAACAGCACCTTTATATTCCGGGAAATACAGCGTTTTAGCTGTAGGCTGATGCAGAACAGAGGACATGACCTGCTCGTGCTCATCGAGTAACACCTCAAAATCATCCAACTTAGTTGTTTTAAGTATTTCGCTGGTAATTTCCGATATTTTTTGAATGTCCACTTCGGTGAAGACCGCCTTTTCCCGAAAACTTTTGATGCTTCCGGTAGTTTGTTGTTTCCTGCCCAGATACACAAAATACAATTGATCTTTGAACGGAGGGAAAAAATCAACCCGCGAAATATTTGGGTTATTACCGGCTCGTTGATAAACTATAGGGCCGTTTGCATTGGCGCAGGCGATGTCGTAGCCTGAGCCTCCGAAAGTTTCCTGTTGCAACACATAAGGATCTACTTTTGCCCAGCGAGCCACACAATAAACCAGTGTGGAACTGGAGCCAAAACCATAATTGGGATTAAAATCAAGATTTGTAGTTACCATGAAACCCAAATCATTTTTCAGGAAGTTTTCTGCCTGCGCTGTCACATTCCGCAACAATGATCTGAGTTGCTCCGATATATCGTTATCGGAAGTTTCGAACACCTCAAGTGAAGGAAGTTTAAAAACAGTTCTGAACCACAATCCTCCGGGTGCATTTGCTTGCCATTGCAGCAAGCCACTGTTATTTTTCTGCACACTTAAACTTTGTCCATACTTTAAAGGCACTGCCAGAGCTTCGGCACCATGAAGCACAAGATATTCTCCGGTGATGAGCAGTTTTCCGTTGGCGAACCATTTATTTTTCAAGGTTCCGGCTTTTATTCAGAAATTGCCGCACATTGTTAAAGGAAACTTTCTGCCCGATAAAATATTCTACGGCTTTGACTTTTTCTTCATCAGAGGCTTCAAAATGATTCAGGATATTCATCAGGTGCATTTTCATATGTCCCATCTGGATCCCCTTGGTTACCAGCGAGCGTACAGCGGCAAAGTTGTTGGCCAGGCCGACGGATGCAGCAATCATCATTAACTCTTCGGCAGATGGATTGCCCAACATCTCCAGCGATTGTTTAGCCAGGGGGTGTAAAGATGTCAGGCCGCCTACTGTTCCGAGTGCCAGCGGCAAAGTTAAGGAGTAAATAAACCTGCCATCTTTCAACTCAACCGTGGAAAGACTTTTATATGTTCCGGTTCTTGCTGCATAGGTGTGCCCTGCTGCTTCCACTGCCCTAAAATCGTTTCCTGTAGCTATAACCACGGCATCCACACCATTAAAAATTCCTTTGTTATGCGTAGTGGCCCGGTATACATCTTCTTCGGCAATCCGGACTGCCAGCTGAAACTTTTTGGCAAACTCTTCACCGGTCATTGAATCATCCACACTGTCTAATTCCTCTAAATCACACTCTACCCATGATCTCACAAGGCAATCAGGGGTATAATTGGACAAAATGGACATAATGATCTGCGGTTCTTTTTCTTCTCCTTCAAACTGCTCATGATCGCCAAGAAAAGACTTCAGCGCAACAGAGAATTCTTCGAGGCACGAATTGATGAAATTAGCGCCCATAGAATCTTTCGTGTTGAACGAAATCAACAATTGATAATAGGCGGGTATTTTATCCGTCATATCGATCAATTCAAAATCGAGGATGCCGCCCCCCCGAGCCTCCATGTTTGCCGTAATTTTTTTTGTGGCTCTGCGTAAAAAGGTCTTTAATTCATCGAACACCGACAGCAGTTTCTGTTTGTCGCCTTTCCATAAAAAATGTACCTGGCCCAGTTTTACCGTATCGATAATTTCGGCTTTAAAACCACCGCGCTCCAGCCAGAATTTAGCACTTGAAGAAGCTGCAGCAACCACCGAACTTTCTTCGATAACCAGAGGTACCAGATAATTCTTTCCGTTGATGATAACATTAGGGGCGACACCATAGGGAATGTAAAAGTTGGAGATCGTATTCTCGCTGAACTCGTCAAATATTTCTTGCACCTTGTAGTCGGAGTGCCAGAAGCTCATCATTAGGTCCATAGACTCGACCTGCTTATCCATCAACTCGGCGACAATCTTCAGTTTGTCTTCCTTCAGGAGTTTGGAGAACCCCTTTATGATAATATCACGTTTACGTCTTCTTGGCATTTCCTGTTTGTCGCTAAACTTTTAACTAACTATAAACCTGCCGTTACCACTCATCAGGTTTCTTCTCCGGTGCGGGCTTCATCTTTTCCTTGAGCGAAGCAATCCAGTCCCGGGCATATTTATCCACCTGATCAAGGTACTCATCCCAACGAATGTCGTAAGCCGGGTCCTTTTTATTCATCCATTTTACTACAGGTTGCCGGGTGGTTGATTTGAATAAAAAATTATTCAATGTATATCGATACCGGTCCTGCTTCAGTTCAATTGTAAAATCGTAGCCGATCATACCGGCAGCTATTTTGTTACCGTCTTTATCCATATAATAAATACGAAACTGGTGTTTCCCTACGATCTTTCCGGTTTCCACATCCCGTAGCGAAGTAATACGAACAGGGTCCTTATAAAAATCATTCAGCCAGTAAACACAACTGTTGAACAATTGCTGTTTTGTCCCTTCCTGTTCTACCACATCGCGATATTGTATTCTTCCTGTTTCAGGATCAACGGGTAGTTTTTCCTGCGCCCATAGCATCCCTGCCATCAAAATGAATAATGCGGCTAGTTTAATTCTCATAAGTAATTTGTTTTGTTGTTCCTTGTTCCCAAATAAAAACTTCATTTGGAACGATTTATTTTGTCATTCTGAAGTTACCGACAAAATTACAATTAAATATTGTCATTTGTATAACTGCACCTAAGCATTCACATTGATTGGAGTTTGCAACTACACCCTTAGACTTTTTTTGATATCGTATACTTTAAAAATCCGAAAGCGTAGTTTGTAACTACACATAGTTTAGGAAACACAAAAAAACCTGCCAGTATCTGGCAGGTTTTATATGATCTATGTGTGTTTCTACATCATGCCCGGCATTCCGCCACCGCCCATAGGAGGCATTGGTGGGGCTGCTGGATTTTCTTCTTTATGCTCAGCCAGGACACATTCTGTTGTTAACAGCATACTGGCAATAGAAGCAGCGTTTTCCAGAGCAATACGTGTTACTTTGGTCGGATCAATAACACCTGCTTGAAAAAGATTTTCATACTTTTCAGTTCTGGCGTTGAATCCGAAATCACCTTTTCCCTCTTTCACTTTGTTCACAACTACGGAACCTTCAAGGCCGGCATTCTCCACAATCTGGCGAAGCGGTTCTTCTAAAGCTCTTTTAACAATAGTGACACCTGTTTCCTGGTCTTCGTTCTCTACTTTTACCTTACTCAAAGTATCAATAGCACGCAGGAAAGCAACGCCGCCGCCGGCAATAATTCCTTCTTCGGTAGCTGCCTTGGTTGCTGCCAGTGCATCTTCAAAACGGTCTTTCTTCTCTTTCATTTCCACTTCACTTGCTGCACCCACATATATTACGGCAACACCACCGGCCAATTTTGCCAGACGTTCCTGTAATTTTTCTTTGTCGTAGTCGGAGGTGGTAGTTTCGATCAATGCTTTGATCTGACTTACACGTGCATCTATATTTTCTTTGTCGCCTTTACCACTTACAATCGTAGTGTTTTCTTTGTTAATCGTCACTTTTTCTGCTTCACCGAGCATGTCCAGTGTGGTGTCTTCCAGCTTATAGCCTTTTTCTTCCGAAATCACGATACCACCAGTAAGGATAGCAATATCTTCCAGTATTTCTTTCCTCCTATCACCAAAACCAGGCGCTTTAACAGCAACTACTTTCAATGAACCACGCAGGCGGTTTACAACCAGTGTTGCCAAAGCTTCACCTTCAATATCCTCGGCAATAATAACCAGCGCCCTGCCTGTTTGTGCGGTTTTTTCAAGTACTGGTAGAAGATCCTTCATTACAGAGATCTTTTTATCGTGGATCAGGATGTATGGAGATTCATACACCGCTTCCATTTTCTCAGCATCTGTAATAAAATAAGGAGAAATATAACCGCGATCGAACTGCATTCCTTCCACAACGTCCACGTACGTATCAATACCTTTTGCTTCTTCGATGGTTATAACACCTTCTTTTTTTACTTTGCTCATTGCTTCTGCTATAAGTTTACCGATCGTCATGTCGTTGTTAGCAGAAATAGCAGCTACCTGTTCAATTTTTTCGCTGTCATCGCCAATTTCCTGTGTTTGTTTCCTAAGCGACTCGACTACTTTCTCTACTGCTTTATCAACTCCTCTTTTCAGGTCCATCGGATTGGCACCGGCGGTAACGTTCTTTAAACCGGTAGCAAAAATGGATTGTGCCAAAACGGTAGCCGTAGTTGTACCATCGCCTGCAAGGTCGTTAGTTTTTGAAGCTACTTCTTTCACCATCTGGGCTCCCATATTTTCAATGTTATCGGTAAGATCAATTTCTTTAGCTACCGTTACACCATCTTTTGTCACCTGAGGGGCTCCGAACGATTTTTCTATGATTACGTTTCTTCCTTTAGGTCCTAAGGTCACTTTAACCGTATCAGTTAAAGCATCCACTCCTTTTTTCAGTGCTTCTCGAGCATCATGATTGAATACAATGTCTTTTGCCATTTTTCTAT
>DGOT01000009.1 GCA_002389465.1 Bacteroidales bacterium UBA4459
GTATGACCAAAGTCCCTAGCGTAGAATATAAGAGAGTTGTTAAAGCATTACAGCGAGATGGATGGGTTGTTGTTCGTCAAAGAGGCAGCCACATTCGACTCCAGAAACATATCCATGAAGAAACGTTGAAATTGACTGTTCAACCGGAATTATGTTTTGGCTGCGCAAAACATCAATTCTTTATTCGTTGAGCGAAAAAATTTGAACGCCACAATAATTTAGCAAGGAGCCAAAAATGAGAAAACATGTTAGAATTGAGACAAACCCTGACATTATGTTCGGGAAACCCGTAATCAGGAATACCCGTATTACAGTGGAACAGATCTTGCGTAAGCTTGCAGGCGGAATGACATCTGAAGAGATTATAATCGATCACCCCCATCTTAAGCCGGAAGACATTTATGCTGCTCAGGATTTTGCTGCTGATTATCTTGCAGATGAAATAACCGCTTATGCTTAGGAGAGGGTGATTTGAAGTTTTTTGTTGATGAATGTTGTGATACAGGAATAGTCGCTTCGTTAAGGAAGGAAGGGCATGATGTCATTTATGCACTGGAAGAAGAACCCGGTCTTCAGGACGATAAGGTTTTACAGAGAGCATATGTTGAACGACGTATTTTGCTTACTGAAGATAAGGATTTTGGAGAATTAGTTTTTCGATTGGGGAAACCCGCGGCCGGCATTGTGTTGATTCGAATTACGGTAAAACAAAGGCAGTTAAAATGGCCACGGCTCAAAAAGCTCATAGACAACTATGCTGATCGTTTGCCTATGAATTTTGTTGTTATTCATATTGAGAAATTCCGTTTCCGACCATTATTATTCGCGACGTAAAGCCATTTTCAGCGGAAATAGACTGTTCATAGAACTTATTACTTGAACTTTGATTTGATCTATATACGACTAATAAAATGTACTATGAATAATATATGGTATTACCTCTTTTTCGCCGAAGGCGAATTGATTTTCTCTGTTTCATCAGGAAACTTATAAACGAATCAGCGTCTCCAAAATGCTCATAAATTAACCGCCGACCGACGACGACAAGCGCAAATATTGTTCTATATTTAAACTCATGAAGAGAAATCAGCTTGTGAGGTAATAAATGCGATATAGAGCCATAATAAAAAAGTCAGAAGGTTGGTGGATCTCCCAGGGGTTAATGCACAGGAAAAAACAAAGACAGAGCTCCTTAAATCGCTGAAAATCGGTGCACAAGAGATGCTGGATACCGAAGTTGCATTCGAACCGAATGCGTTGATGATTACAGTTAGTATTCCAGACCCGGAATGGGCGGCTGAAGCTTGAGCTGTACTTCCACACAAATTGACTGCCGACCGATGCCGACAAACCCAGACCTTTTTATCGCGAAGCATTTACAGCTGCTGTCTGCGTCAGTCTGCGTGTGTCTGGCCTGCCGCGGCGAAGCTAAGCGAAGACGGGCGGTTAAATTAATGAAACCGACCGAAAGTCAATGTAGTCAACAACGTCCCCATGATTTCGCCTTGCGGTCTATTTGGAAGGGAAAACACTTTAGACAGGATTAACAGGATTTTCAGGATATATTCGCCGCAGGCGATTGCTTTTTGGCTGTTTCATCAGGAAACAGCCTAAGGAAAAAAAAATCCTAAAAATCCTGTTGATCCTGTCAAAAAAGCATTTGATTTTATAATTACATGAGAAAAGCCACTTTAATCCATCATTTCCTGGAAAATAGCGCCAAGCAGTTCCCTGATAAAGTCGCCTTGATCCACGAAAAAACCCGTGCGACTTATCGCCAAATTAATGAACGCGCTAATAATCTGGCGAACTGGTTGATTGATCATGGTATTATTTCAGGCGATCGTGTCGCCATCTTACTGGAAAACGGGTTGGAATATGTAATCGGGTATTATGCCGCACTCAAGGTCGGAGCGGTGGCCGTACCTTTGAGTACGGGGCTGGGACCGGATCGCTTAAAAGGAATTATCAAGGAGATAACACCGAAATGCATCGTGGCTGGATCAAAGTTTGAAAGAGTGTTAAAAGCAGCTGAAATCCCGGCTGAATATTGCGATTGTTTCATTATTCAATCACCTAAAAAATCCTTTGCATTAAACACCATTAACGTGTTCAAGTTAGAGGATGTTGTCGATGGTAATCATTCGTCTAACCCTGAGTTGTCAATCGACTCGGAGCAGCTGGCCAGCATCATCTATACCTCCGGTTCCACTGGAAAACCCAAGGGGGCGATGCTTTCCCATGGCAATATTGTGGCCAATACCCGATCGATCTGCAGTTATCTTTCGCTGACTCAAGATGATATCCAGATGGTCGTACTCCCTTTTTTTTATGTAATGGGTAAGTCGCTACTCAATACCCACTTTGCCGTCGGGGGCACCGTTGTTATTAATAACAAATTTGCCTTTCCCGCATCAGTCCTGAACCAGATGGTGACCGAAAATGTAACCGGTTTTTCAGGTGTCCCATCCACATACGCGTTTCTCCTGCATCGGTCTCCGCTGAAAGCCTATCAGGACAGGCTAAATTCACTTCGCTATTGCTCCCAGGCCGGTGGTCATCTGCCGCTAAGCATCAAGACAGGATTAAGAAACACGTTGCCCGATCATACCGATATTTTCATCATGTACGGGGCAACGGAAGCATCTGCCCGTCTGACTTATCTGGGCCCCGATTATTTCGATTCGAAAATGGGTTCCATCGGCAAACCGATTTCCGGTGTAACCTTGAAATTAGTCGGATCCAATGGCGGGAAAATTCGCTCTGGCGAAAAGGGTGAACTTGTCGCCAGAGGCTCCAACATCATGCAGGGCTATTGGAAGAACAAAGAAGCAACCGCCAAAATCCTGGATGATGACGGTTACCACACCGGCGATATCGCCTACCAGGATAACGATGGCTTTTATTATGTGACCGGGAGAAAAGATAATCTGATTAAATCCGGCGGACATCGAATCAATCCCCAGGAAATTGAAGACCGTATTATGGATACCGGGTTGGTTGTTGAAGCTGCAATTGTTGGTATTTCCGATACTCTTCTTGGATCGAAGCTGGCCGCCCTAGTGGAGCCAAAAGACAAAGAAATCACCAGCGAAGATATTTTACAAAGATGCGCCCGGGCATTGCCGAAATATAAATTGCC
>DGOT01000162.1:0-686 GCA_002389465.1 Bacteroidales bacterium UBA4459
GCAAGAATCATTTCACGCATGGCAATGATCTTTTCATCACCAAAGAACATGTGTTCGGTACGGCACAGGCCGATTCCCTGTGCGCCGAAATCACGGGCTACCTGCGCGTCATGAGGCGTATCAGCGTTTGTGCGGACAAGTAATTTAGCTTTCTTGTCGGCCAGTTTCATCAGTTTACCGAAGTCGCCACTCAACTCGGGATCTACAGTTTTGATTTGCCCGTCATACACTTCTCCGGTTGATCCATTCAATGAAATAAAATCTCCTTCTTTATAAACTTTGCCTTCCATCTCAATGGTACGGGCTTTGTAATCTATTCTAACGCCACCGGCGCCTGACACGCAGCATTTCCCCATTCCGCGTGCTACTACCGCAGCATGTGAGGTCATTCCGCCGCGGGCGGTAAGGATGCCTTCTGCCGAATTCATTCCTGCCAGATCTTCGGGCGATGTTTCGACACGTACTAAAATTACTTTCTTTCCTTTTTCTGCCCAGGCTTCTGCGTCTTCGGCGTGGTAAACGATCTGTCCTGTAGCAGCTCCCGGTGAGGCGGGCAATCCCTTGGTCATTACTTTGGCGTCTTCTATCGCCTTTGTGTCAAATACAGGATGCAATAGTTCATCAAGTTTTTCCGGATCAACACGCATCAAAGCTTCTTCTTTGCTGATCAGTTTTTCTTTCAGCAT
>DGOT01000162.1:733-3259 GCA_002389465.1 Bacteroidales bacterium UBA4459
AGGTCCTGCATGTCGCGGTAATGTTTTTCGAGTTTATCCTGTACCTCAAAAAGATCCTGATAAATCATCGGCATGGCCTCTTCCAGCGAAGGATATTTTTCGGCGCGTGTTTTTTCATCTACGTGTGCCAGTTTGGCCCAGCGTTTTGAACCCTCCAGTGTGATTTGCTGTGGCGTACGGATACCTGCCACGACATCTTCACCCTGAGCATTGATCAGGTATTCACCGTTAAATATATTCTCTCCGGTGGCAGCATCACGTGTGAAAGCAACGCCGGTGCCAGAGTTGTCACCCATATTACCGAAAACCATTGCCTGGACATTGACAGCTGTTCCCCATTCGTCAGGGATTTTTTCCATTTTACGATAGTAGATGGCCCTTTCGTTCATCCAGCTGTCAAATACAGCCATTATCGATCCCCATAACTGTTCCCACGGATCGGTAGGAAAATCGTGACCAGTTTGTTTTTTTACTGCATTTTTAAACCTTTTTACCAACTCTTTCAAGTCGTCTGTCGCTAGATCAGTATCCAGCAATACATCTTTCTCTTCTTTCATCTGATCGATGATCTCTTCGAAAGGATCAGCATCTTCTTTGGATACCGGTTTCATGCCCAGTACAACATCGCCGTACATCTGAACAAAACGGCGGTATGAATCCCATGCGAAGCGCTCATTTCCCGTTCTTTTTGCAATACTGGCAACTGCTTCATCGTTAAGTCCGAGGTTGAGGACTGTGTCCATCATTCCCGGCATGGAAGCGCGGGCTCCCGAACGTACCGACATCAGTAACGGATTCTCGTTGTTGCCAAATTTAGTGCCCATGATATTTTCGACTTCAGCCATCGCAGCTTCCACATCTTCTTTGATCAGGGCTACTGCATGGTCCTGTCCTTTTTCGTTATAGAGGGTGCAAACTTCTGTTGTAATAGTGAAGCCCGGAGGTACTGGGACACCAATAAGGTTCATTTCAGCAAGGTTAGCGCCTTTGCCACCCAGCAGGTTTTTCATTTTTGCATTACCCTCGGCTTTTTTATCACCGAAAGAATAAACGTGCTTTTTTTTAGCCATCTTATTTCTGTTTTATTAAACTTAAGCTCTGATTTTTCAAGTGTGCAAAAGTAAGAAATAAAAGGCTATATGGCCTGTATTTTAAGTTAAATTAAGAGAGTTTTCCTGCAAACGTTTGCAATTTCAGATCGATTATATATTTGCCTGAAAAAGGGGGACTGTCAATGGAATAGAAGAAAGAGATGGTTTTACTGTTTGATACTTATTCATAGGCAGAGATTCATCTGTTAAAAAATAACGTAAGAAGTAATTATAAAGAAGAATTCACCCTACTTTTCATGTCAACAGTTAAGTAAATATTATTTAGTAGTTTATTGGGTATCGGAAGGTTTATTTTATAAGTTTGTTTCTCCATTTTAAGAGGAAGAATTATGCATAAAATTGGGATACGCTACGAAGATAAATACAAGATGGAATGCAGGGTTGCCCTGGTTCCGGATCATGTGAAACAATTGATTGACAGCGGTGTGGAAGTTGAAGTGGTCAGGTCGGAAAAACGTGTTTTTACAGATGAGGAGTTTGTCGCCGCTGGGGCTGCACTTGTCGATGAGATTACTGACCCTGATATCATCCTTGGTGTAAAGGAAATGCCTGTAGGTTATTTCAAAAAGGATAAGACCTACATATTCTTCAGCCATACCATAAAAGGACAGGCGTATAATATGCCTCTGCTGCAGAACATGATTGATTCAGGAGCCAACTTGATTGATTATGAAAAAATAGAAGACGACCAGGGGAGGCGGCTTATTTTCTTCGGTCGTTTTGCCGGTCTGTCCGGAATGATTAATTCGTTGTGGTCGCTGGGTCAAAGGTGGCAGAGAATAGGACTGGAAACACCTTTTTTAAAGATAAAACAAACACATCATTACAACTCACTGGATGAGGCAAAGGTCGTTGTAAAGGAGGTAGGGGAATTTATTAAAGAGAACGGTTTGCCTGAAAGCATTTCGCCACTGGTGATTGGTTTAACCGGATACGGAAATGTATCCGGGGGTGCGCAGGAAATACTCGATTTGCTCCCGGTAGAGGAGATAGAACCTGATCAGTTGGCGATCCGCTTATCTAAACATAATCTTTCCAAAAAAGTTATCTATAAAACCGTTTTTAAAGAAGAAGATCTGTCTAAACCTTTAGATCCGTCAAAAGCATTTGATCTGCAAGAGTACTACAATCATCCGGAGCGATTTGAATCACAGTTTGAACAGTATGTGCCTCACTTAACGGTGTTGATGAATTGTATGTATTGGGATGCCCGCTATCCCAGGATTATAACAAAGGATTACCTGGAGAAATTGTTTGAAAAGGGAACCCCGAAACTAACAGTTATAGGAGATGTTACCTGTGACCCGGACGGCTCAATAGAAGCACTGCACAAAGGAACAGAGATAGAAGATCCTGTTTTCGTTTATAATCCGTTTACGCGCAAGCCGGCTATGGGTTTTGAGGGAGAGGGTTT
>DGOT01000013.1:0-180 GCA_002389465.1 Bacteroidales bacterium UBA4459
GGAGGTCATTCCGAAAGATGTTCATTCCATTATTGACATCGGGTGCGGCAATGGGCTGATCACGAATGTGTTGGGTGAACATTATGAAGTAACAGCTGTTGACAGAAGCGAAAAGGCTTTATCCTTCATCGAAACAAAAAAGATTCAAACAAGTTCTGACAACATTCCTGTCGAAGATGC
>DGOT01000013.1:234-716 GCA_002389465.1 Bacteroidales bacterium UBA4459
ACCTTTGAGAAGACTATTAAAGAATTTAAACGGCTCACAAAAAAATACCTGTTCATTACCGTGCCCAATGATGAAAACCCTGATAAACTTTCAATTAAATGCCCATCCTGTCAGTTTATTTATAACAGCCCTAGTCATTTAAGGAGTTTCAAACCGCAAGATTTCAACGATTTGTTTTCTGAGTATAAGATGATCTCTTCTTTTACTTTTGGCAAGAAGGTAAGGTACTACAATCGACAGTTATTACATCTTAAAAAAAGAATTTCTCCGGGCCGCTCGTGGATACCTTACTATTGGATGCCTGAAGACAAAAGAAAAACCATTTGCCCGAATTGTGAACATGAATTCGAAAATCTATACCAGTTCAACATAATAGCAACTTTTATTGACATATTAAATGTTATTGTCTCCCCAAAAAAATCTTACTGGTTATTTGTTCTGCTTGAAAAAAAATAAAGTTCTAAATTTACCGTGATTTAAAC
>DGOT01000013.1:824-2535 GCA_002389465.1 Bacteroidales bacterium UBA4459
TTCTCTACCGAGCAAGTAGGTTTACTCCGTTTACTGGTATCCTATGCTGTACTTTTTTCACAGTTTGCCAGTTTGGGAATTAACACGGCCACGGTTAAGCTTTTCCCATACTTTCGCGACAAAGAGAAGAAACATCATGGTTATCTGGGAATGGCCTTGCTGGTTATTCTAGCGGGACTGGTAATTTCCATTATCATATACCTCATGCTTCGACCGCACTTTGTTGCACATGGTCAGGAGAAGTCGGCACTTTTTATCACTTATTTTTATTATGTCGTCCCATTGATTATTTTCACCCTGCTCTTCAATGTTTTCGACACTTATTACCGCGTGCTGTACAATGCCGTTAAAGGGATTGTGTATAAAGAAATAGTACAAAGAGTGCTTATACTGGTAGTTATTATCGGTTTTGCCTTTCACCTGATTGATTTTAGGTTAACGGTCATTTTATACGTTCTGGCCATCATAAGTCCGGCATTTTTCCTTTTTATCTCTTTAATCAGAAGCGGGCAATTTTTTATCAGGCCCGATTTCACATTTATTGATGACAAGCTCAAAAAACAGTTTCTGGATGTTAGTTTTTTCGGGATGATATCCACTTTCTCAGGTGTACTTGTACTGAACATTGATGTGATCATGGTGGATGGCATCCTTGGGTTAAGTGCTGCAGGTATTTATACAGTTACCTTCTTTTTCGGCACACTTATTTTGGTTCCGTTACGTACTATGGGTAAAATTGGTTCGGTGGTTATTTCTGACGCATGGAAAGCCAATGACACAGAAACAATTCAGGATATTTATAAAAAAAGCAGCTTGAGTTTGAGCGTGATAGGGTTTTTACTGTTTATAGGTATCTGGGGAAATATTGACAATGTTTTTTTCATTATTAGTGATGATTATCTGGCGGGAAAATATGTTATCCTTTTTATTGGTTTGGCCGCACTGTTAGATATCGCCCTGGGAGTAAACCCGCAAATAATTATCAATTCAAGATATTACCGATATATTTCTTATTTCCTGTTCATTTTTGCCGTTTTGCTGATCGTCACCAATCTTTTACTGATTCCGGTGTACGGCATTGTCGGGGCTGCTATCGCATCGCTTATATCAAAATTTATCTATAACCTGATAAAGTTTCTCTTCCTTTATAAAAAATTTGGCTTTCAGCCTTTCGATTACAAATATCCATTACTCATTCTGTTTTCGTTAATTGCTTATGCCGTTTCTTTGCTCCTGCCCCGATGTGATAATTATATCCTTGATATCATTATTCGTTCATCTGTAATTTTCTTTGTGTTTTCAGTTCCGGTTTACTTTTTCAAGATATCCGAGGACATTAACAACAATGCGGATAAAATTATGCGGACTCTTTTCAGCCGAACAAAATCGGATTAATTTCGTATAGTGATTTACTTATAGGACAATGTTTGAAACAAGAGAATGACTTTATGAGAAGAAAGTTGAGAATATGTTTTATCGGGAGCGGAGCAATTTCCACTTCGATGGGAAATGTAATCAGTAGAAAAGGCGAATATGAGGTAACACTCCTTTCGGTTGAACCCGATGTTGCCAAATCGATCAACGAAGAACATATAAACCCTAAATACTTCCCAAACATTCAACTGCATCCTTCTTTAACATGCACCATGGACAGGGCTGTATTAAAAGAATCCGACATCATTTTCTTTGGTATCCCTTCCAACATTGTTGT
>DGOT01000059.1 GCA_002389465.1 Bacteroidales bacterium UBA4459
ATAGCCCGGTGTCCCAGGTGTACACCGTCAAACGTGCCGATAGTGACCACAGCGTTTTTTACCGGTTCAAATTCCTTGATGCAGTTCGAAATATTCATTAATTAACGAATTGTTTTTTGATGATATACTCAACAATCTGAACGGCGTTAGTGGCAGCACCTTTACGCAGGTTGTCGGCAACGATCCACATATTGAGGGTGTTGGGTTGTGAAAAATCACGCCTCAGCCGTCCCACAAAAACGTCATCTTTTCCTTCGGCTATCAGGGGCATCGGGTACAGATTTCCTTCGGGCATATCAAAAACAACAACACCCGTCATGAAGCCTAAAAGACGTTTCAGGTCGTAGAAATCAAAATCATTTTCAAATTCAACATTTACCGCTTCCGCATGTCCATTGATCACCGGAACACGTACTACCGTGGCCGTAACACGCACATCGCTTTGGAGGATTTTCTGTGTTTCGTTTACCAGTTTGAGCTCTTCGGTGGTGTATCCTTCCTCTGTAAAGTCTCCGCCCTGCGGAATGACGTTCAGATCGATCTGATGAGGATAGTATTTTTCTCCTTCGCGTTTATTGCGTTCGTTCATCAGCTGATCGACGCCTCTGTTGCCGCTTCCGCTGACAGCCTGATACGTGGAAACCACTACACGTTTTACGCCGTATTTGTTGTTCAGCGGAAAAAGAACCATAACCAGCTGGATCGTGGAACAGTTAGGATTGGCAATAATTTTATGCTCGGCCGTCAGAATATTTCCGTTGATCTCAGGAACGATCAGGGGGACGTTGTCGTGCATACGCCATGCCGACGAATTGTCGATCACAGTAGTTCCTGCTTCCTTAAATTTAGGTGCCCATTCTAGGGATATAAGGGCTCCGGCAGAAAAAATAGCAACATCTGGCTTTTGCTCTACGGCCTCTTCAAGAGAAACAATGTTGTATGCTTTCCCAGAGAATTCTATTGTTTTTCCAACCGATTTTCCAGAAGCCACAGGAATAAATTCTGTAAGGGGAATTCGTCTTGACTCAAGCACTTTAATAATCTCCCTGCCCACAAGTCCTGTCGCACCAATTACAGCAATCTTCATTTTTTTTTAAATTTACCGTTAATTAATAACGTAGGGGATGCAAAATTATAAAAAATGAGATACGGATTGGTTTTGCTTCTTTGGTTTCCGCTGCTTTTGCAGGCGCAGGTTTTTGACGACTTCGAAGATGGAGACTTTTCCCAGAACCCGCCGTGGACAGGTACGGACACAACATTTATCGTAAATAGCAACAAACAACTACAGTTGCAGGCGGAAGCAGCAGGAATATCATGGCTGAGCACTCCCAACACTATGATGGATGAAACCGAATGGAAGTTTTACATTAAAATGTCCTTCAGCCCGTCTTCCAACAACAACGGACGATTTTACCTGGTGAGCGATCAGCAGGATGTAACACAAGCAGTAAACGGATATTTTTTACAGTTTGGCGAGTCGGGCAGCAATGATGTCATTGAGTTATTCCGTCAGGACGGCGAGAGCTTTGTGTCGGTATGCCGTGGCACAGAAGGGCTGATTGCTTCATCATTTGCTATGGGAATTAAAGTGATCAGGGAGGAAGCGGGAAACTGGCGTGTGTTTGCCGACCCGGCAGGAGGAGAAAATTATACACCGCAGGGCGAAGGGACCGACAACACCTATACCTCAACATCTTTTATAGGGGTCTATTGTAAATATACCGTCAGTAACAACACTAAATTTTATTACGATAATATTTATGCAGGAAATATAATTGTTGACAATGACCCACCTGTACTGCTTTCGGTGAATGCGGATACAGACTCTACTTTAATACTGCATTTCAATGAAGCATTGGAACCGGAAAGTGTAGGAAACATAAATAATTATACCGTTGATCTGGGAATAGAAAATCCGGTAGATGCTGTACCTGAAGAAGGTAATCCGGCGCTGGTGGCCTTACATTTTTCGGGCAAGTTTGAAAACGGACGGAAATATACGATTAGTGTCACCGGTGTACGTGATCTGGCAGAAAATGTCATGATGCCACAGCAGATGGAATTTACCTGGTTTGTTGCAGCATCATCTGACGTGGTGATCAACGAAATTATGGCAGATCCGTCTCCTCAGGTAGGCTTGCCAAACTATGAATATATTGAACTTTACAACCAGACGGATGCCATCGTTAATCTGGACAACTGGGTACTGACTGTCGGGTCAGGAGAAAAAACATTTGAGTATGTGTCTATTGACCCCGGTGGATATCTCATTGTTGCTAAAGACGATGCAGAGGCGGAATTATCTATGTTCGGGCCTTTTTACGGTTTCAGCAGTTTTTCGCTGACTAATTCCGGACAATTACTCGAATTACGTAGCAACATGGGGGACTTTATTTCTGCCGTTACCTATTCGGACAACTGGTACAAGGATCCGGACAAGGAAGACGGCGGCTGGTCGTTGGAGCAGATCAATCCAGAAAACAGTTGCTCGGGCGGCGACAACTGGCAAGCATCGGAAGAGGCGAAAGGGGGCACACCCGGAACACAGAACTCGGTGTACAGTGCGCTGGTACTGTATCCTGAAGTGGACCATTTTGAGCTGTTTGCCAATAATATAGTACATCTGTATTTCAATCAGGCAATGAATTCCGAAAGCATGGAAGAAATTACAGCTTACACGGTGACCGGAAGTATTGGTAATCCTTCTGTTGTTTATGCCTACCCTGACCAGCCAGATTTTGCCGAGCTTTATTTTTCCGAGGCATTTCAGCTGGGTACTATTTATGAACTGACCATCTCTTCCACACTGAAAAATTGCCGGGGCATGCACATGCTGAACGATACCCTTATTACTTTCGGGCTGGCTGAAACGGCCGATTCCGGTGATATGGTTATTAACGAAGTGTTGTTCAATCCGTGGACCAGTGGAGTGGATTATGTAGAGATCTATAACCGGTCACTAAAAATTATCGACCTGAGCGTACTGCAATTGGGTACGGTAAAATACAGTCCGCCCAATCCTCCCGACACCTCATTCTACCCGATCATTCACCAGCAGACAATCCTTGTTCCCGGGGCTTATGCCCTCCTCACTTCATCGCCGGCAACGGTAGAAAAACAGTATGCAACCTCTGATCCGAATGTGTTTATAAAAACAGATCCTTTTCCGGCATACAACAACGATGAAGGAACGGTGATTCTGGCAACCTACGCCGGTGAGACGCAGGATTTATTTACTTATTCGGAAGATATGCATTATCCGTTGCTGAATTACGTGGACGGCGTTTCGCTGGAGCGTATAAACTCCGATTCACCCACAGAGGACCGGAACAATTGGCATTCGGCGGCCGAAAGTATCGGCTTTGGCACACCCGGTGTGCAGAACTCTCAGTTTGTGGATGCTTCTTCTGGTGAGGAAGACCCGATTACGGTGGAACCGGAGATATTTTCACCGGATAATGACGGATATAATGATGTTCTAAGTATTAAGTATAAATTTGACCAGCCCGGTTACAATATGACAGTGAATATTTTTGATGCACACGGTCGATTGGTCAGAGAGCTGGTAAACAATGAATATTTGGGGACAACGGGGGCAGTAAACTGGGATGGCATACAGGATGATAATACGAAGGCGCCTGTGGGTATTTATGTATTTTATGTACAAATATTTGATCTAAACGGTAAGGTGAAGCAGTACAAAAAAACGGGCGTGCTGGCAGCCAGATTGTAAAAAACATATGGTTCGTTTAATCTAAAAATAGCGTATGACGGGTTTTATATTGATTCTTCTAACTGTTTACATTGTTGTACCGGTATTTATCAATTACTTGGTGTATAAAAATTCATTTTTCAGGAGGCTGGGAGCAATCGTGATTGCCTATGGTATTGGTTTACTGTTGGGAAATATAGGATTGTTTCCACAACCGGAGACAACAATGATAGAGCTGGTAAACCATAAAGAAGTGGTACTTACCGACGAGGTGGTCAGTAACTTATACCCTGATAATCCTTTTTTGACAGCTGAACATATAAAGGTGAATAAAAAGCTGGTAGCCGACATGCACGATTACGGTATGTTAACGGATGACGATGTTCGGTATTTTAATATTTATAAGCTGCAGGATACGATGACGGGTGTCGCCATTGTATTGGCCTTTCCGCTGTTGTTGTTTTCGTTAAACGTGCGCAGGTGGTTCAAAGTAGCCGGAACAACATTTCTGTCCATGATATTGGGCCTCGTTTCGGTAATTATACCCATACTCATCGGATTCTTTCTGTTTAACAACAGTATTGACGATGCCTGGAAAGTGGCGGGCATGATGACCGGTGTGTATTCGGGAGGAACCCCCAACCTGGCAGCTATTCAAAGAGCGTTAGGCGTCAATAACCTCACCTATATCATGACCCATACTTATGACCTGATCGTAGGCGCCGTTTTTCTTTTATTTGTCATGACCATCGCCCAAAAAGTATTTCTTAAATTTTTACGACCTTATAAAATGCAGGGTGTTACTACCGAAATAGATCCGGCAATGATAGAAAGTGTGGGGGTGAATCCGTTTTTCTCGGTTTTGCAAAAAAAACAGTTAATGCCGTTACTTGCTGCCTTTGGTATAACGCTGATCATTGTCGGCCTGAGTGTGGGTATCGGGGAGCTGGTACCACAAGCTCACCAGACGGTCGTAATTATAATTGCGACAACAACTCTTGGCATACTGGCTTCCTTAAACGGAAGAATCAACAAAATTGAGCGAACGTTTGACTTCGGAATGTATTTTATTTTGGTCTTTAGTGTTGTGGTGGCCTCAATGGCCGACCTGCGGAATTTCGACATGTCGTACATCAATTTATTTTATTGGGTTGCCATGGTGTATGTGGGCTCGCTGGTTATTCATGTGGCACTGGCTGCTGTATTTAAAGTGGACGCCGATAATGTGATCATTGTTTCGACAGCACTCTCATGCTCACCGCCCTTTGTTCCGGTAGTAGCCGGTGCGCTGAATAATAAGGAGATTATCCTGTCGGGAATTACCGTGGGTATTGTAGGCTATGCCATAGGCAATTACCTGGGCATTATGATAGCCGAATTACTGTTTTATTTCGGTTAGTGAATAATGATTTACACTCACGAACTCAGAACTTTAAAACAGCCAGTTCAGCCCGATATATAATCCGGATTTCCCGTCTTGCTCCTTCAAAGCCCTTCCATAATCAATGGCAATAATAAAGTTCTGGTTCATGGCAATACGCAATCCACCACCGTAGCCGCTGTGGAAACCATCAGAGTATGGGTTAAGATAATCTTTATTAAAATATTCGTCCTGGTCAATATCGGCCGGTATTTCAGCGTTCTCCATCATATCAATATATTGAATGGCTCTGCCCGTATCAAAAAATCCGCTGAGGGCCAGATACCAGTTCTGATTAATGAATTTAAAATATATGAATTGCCACCTTAATTCAAAGTTACCATAAACAATTCCGTCGCCTATCAACCTGTTACGCTGTATGCCCCGGATGGTTTTTGCACCGCCAAGTCCTTCATTGTAGGCACCTTTCATCGTTGCATAATACATCAACCCTTCTGCATAATAAGGTGTATGCCCGGCCACATTTACCTGTAACCCCAATCTATAAGCAACCGAAAGTTTTTTCTTGATTAGGGTAAAATATTGACGATGGGTAAGAGCAAATTTCATAAACCCCTGGTCCATATTAGAAGTAAACTTAGGAGCCATAGCCAAAATGGCTTCTGTCCAGATACCTTTGGTTGGAAGTGCCTCATTGTTCCGGCTGTCATAAACAAGGCCCAGCTTGAAGACAGTAAATAAGCCTCCGTTTTTTTCATTTGTTGGAATTATGTTCCAATCGTTATATTTTTGCCATAACCCGGCGGTATCCGGAAGCATATCTCCCGGGTCTTTTCCATCGTTCAAACTACTTATATTAACGGTATCCATTTTGATACTGTAAAAATCAACACCGGCCAGCCAGCGGAATTTTTCCCCGGTAATTTTACCCTGGAAATCTACTTTTGCTCTGAAAAATTTTCTGTTAGTACGATAAAACATTCTGCTAACGTATGTCGTTGTGTCTTCATCGTTTTCCCAGTTGGGATTGTAAACTGCTTCATATCCGTTAAAGCCATAAAATTTAAAAGCCTTGTCGGGCAGGTAACTTAAATCGAACGAGGTTCTGATTCCCTTGATCAGTTTGTCAGAATCGTAATAGAACCGGAAAATACCACTTCCTTTTAAAAACCAGGATCCCTCCACGTAAATGGAGTGGTCATATTTGGGATAACGCGAACCATCGCCATAGTGGTACATATTAACCAGGGCTCCCAATTGTAACCCCAGGTCTGAGTCGTACGAAACAACGGGCAGTCCGCCGAAATTCCATCCTGTTTTAACTTTATCCTCTGTTTTGTCTTTTTTTGTTTCTGTGGTATCGCTTTGTGCCCATACACTTGAAACCAATAAAACGGCCATAGCTACGACCATCATTTTACGGTACATCTGTTTCATATAAAGTGGTTTAAAAGGTTATTTTTTAATAAACGAGCCGCTGTTTACTATCCGATTTCCTTCGGTAACCGTATATGCATACACACCCTGTGGAAACCCGGAAAGCGGCAAATTAATAATTTTATTTTGAAATTCTTTTTCCAGAAGAACCCTTCCTGCGGGATCACTTAAGATCAATTGACGGCCCTTTGCAATTTCTACAGCTTCAAAACTTATATGAGTAGTGGCAGGGTTTGGAAAGACATGCAACGCAATGGGTTTTTCCCACAGATTCAGTATTCCCGTATTCGTATGAATGGCCAGACTGTCAATAAGTAAATGCGAACCGACATGCGTCAGGTCCATCAGGCCTTCGTCTGTAGTCGACATAAAAAGCACATTAAACGTATCGGGTACGTGCCCGTTGATATATTTCATGTTCACCTCAAAAGGAGTCCACTCTTCAGCGTCATGAAGATACGTATACCCGTATCCGATGGTATCATATGCTTCGCCTTCCCTGTTGCGGAAATTATACATCAATATGGTTGCCGAATCGTTCCCTTCATTCTGGTATTTGTACATACCCGTGAGTTGTTGTACGTTTTGCTGCATAAAGTACCCGCCCGAGTAAGAAAAAGTCTGATTCATTACGTCAACGGCAAAGTCGGCAAAAGTAATGGCTCCCGGAACAAGAACCTGTGTGCCGAGTACATCAATAAGTTTGGTTTCCAGGCTGGCCGCGTAGGAACCGCTGTAGGCATCTGTACTCTGTTCAACGACATAAATATTGGCAAGTAAGGTGTATTTGTTGGGCGTATTCCATGATTCGGGGCTGGGATAGCTGGCCTCATCATCCCATAGTTCGAAGTCGCTGTTGGGCAATGTTTGCGCGCTTATATGCATGGCAGCCCAAACCAAACACATAAGCAGAAGTAAGTTTTTCATAATTTTTAACTTTTTGGGATTAAACTAAAATGCATCTTTGTCATCAGGTTGCTAATTTATGGTTTATATTCGTTATCTGAAAATATTTTTCTTACATCCTGGTGAAACATTATTATAAATATGTTGCGTTCAGTATCATTCTTTTGTTGATGATAGTGAAAAATAAACAGGCCAGAAGCCAGCAGTTGCCTGATAGCATTACTGTGTTTACAGGTAAAATAGTGACAGCCGACAGTTTGAAACCTGTTGAAGACGCACATATTATTTCAAAATTCAATCACTGGGGAACGATAAGTAACGAAGAAGGGAAATTCAAAATGTATGTCAGTCACAACGATTCGTTACTAATCACCTCGGTTGGTTACCGTCCTGTGATTATGCAGATCCAGGACTCATTAATCAACGAAGATCATCCATACCCAATCCTGATGTATACCGACACAGTCAACATCAACGAGGTGATCATACGTGCTTTTTGGGACTACCAGACATTTAAACTGATTGTTTCGGAAATGGAGCCGGTCAGTCTCGATCAGTTTTATCCTAATTACGAAGGAACGGGTTTGCTGTATAAGGAAGTTCATCCGGCTTCATTCAAAGGCCCTGTACAGGCATTGTACGATGTGTTAAATAAAGATGCCAGGCTGCAACGAAAACTGGTCAGGATCAGGAAAGAATATAATGAGTTGATGATCCAGATGGGCAGGCCCGAAGACACCATTCCCCCTAGGCCTGAGCATATGCTAAAGTAGCTACACTGACTTTGGCNNACCAGCAGCAAATGTTTGCCTTCGAATTGTTTTCTATCGGCAACCTGAAAAACACCTTTTACATTTTGCCACCGGTCGTACCTCGTTTTTTTTGTTTGTGATGAGGTGTAGGCCGTGCGGATAAGGTTATGGGAAGAAACGGGAACGCTCATGGCTTCACCCATACCGGCAGCGATAAAATAGCTTTGGTTAAAACCTCTTTTGCGTTGTTTTTTGGGATGCAAAGGAACAGGCACAATCATATCTACCGAACTAAACAGCGGGCTCGCTTTTAACTCTTTCCCGAATAATCTGCCCAGATACACACCTGTCTCTTTTCGCCCTCTGTATTTTAATGCATGCATGAGTTTTTGTACCATACCTTCTTTGCTGAAAAACAAATAGGAAGTGGCTGCATGCAACTCCACCCTGCCCCAGAATGTTTCGGCAATAATGTTGTTACTGTGCAGGTGAAAACCGGTTTTAGGCAATTTATACAGGCAGGCGGTACAAAGAATTTCTTCTTGGCGGTTCAGGCTGTTGCCGCATGCTACACAAACATTGGGAAAAAATAAACTGGCGAGGTCGGTTAGCCACAGTTTGTTTAAAATGGAGGTGATTCTTCCGGTCATAATCAATAAGCTGAGCTGCTAAGTTACGGGATTATACGCAATTTGGTTTTGGGTATCTGAATGTGAATAATCTGGTTGACCGCTTCAATTCTGATTCGGACCCTGTGTTTCTTTTTTACGTCCACCAACTCGCCGATAAGTCCGGTCATATTTCCCGATATGATCTCCACGTTCTGTCCTTTTTGCCAGTTTTCTTCGGAGATGATTTCGGGCTCTTCATCTTCAAGGTAATATTTTATGGCTTCAATTTGTTGCGGTGGAATTTCAACGGCTTTTCCTTCAAAAGAAATGTATTTGACTACATGATTGACTTTGAGTACTTCGTAGTATTCGGCAAGATGTATATGTACAAATAT
>DGOT01000083.1 GCA_002389465.1 Bacteroidales bacterium UBA4459
GGGAGAAGACATTGATAAAAAAGTTAAGGTACTTTCGGGTGGTGAGAAGTCCCGCCTCGCACTGGCAAAACTTTTACTGGTACCAGCCAACTTTCTTTTGTTGGATGAGCCGACCAATCATTTAGATATGCGCTCGAAAGATATCCTGAAAAATGCCCTGTTGCAGTTTACAGGAACTATGATCATTGTGTCGCACGACAGGGATTTCCTGCAGGGGCTTACATCAAAAGTTTTTGAATTCAGGGACAAAGGGATCAAAGAGCACCGGGGTGATGTTCTTGAATATCTGGAGAAGCGAAAGCTGGAAGACCTGAAAGAATTGAACAGCAAGGCAGGCCCTACAAGCCCTGCAACAAAAACCGTAAGTGACACACGGGTGAAGTGGAAGCAGAAAAAAGAACTGGAGCGAAAAAGGCGTAAACTGGAAAAGCAAATATCTGAATTGGAGCAAAAAGTTTCCGCCCTGGAGAAAAAGCTGACGCATGTAAACACCAAACTGGCAGATCCGTCCTTATATGCCGAGGAAATAAAATCAGGAGTATTGTACCGGGAGCATGACCAGCTAACCAAAACCCTCGAAGAGATGTATATCCGATGGGAGGCACTTCATTTGGAACTGGAGCAACTTACAGGAGGATGATTATTTATCCCTGTCGATCATACGCCGGGCAATATCAATTAAAATCTGTTTGTTTTCTTCGTTAATATCAATTCCCTTCAATATTTTCATTCCGGAATCAAAGTAAGCATCGATCTTTTTATTCACGGCTGTATTGATTTTCAAACGGGTAAAAATATCTGTAACACGCGTGGTTTTGGCATCGTCATGAATATTAGTTTCATTGTATAGTTCCGTCAGTTCTTTTCTGGTTTCACTATCAGCCACTTCGATAGCTTTGAGGTATAAAAATGTTTTTTTATTGGTGATAATGTCTCTGCCCGTCATTTTACCGAAGACCTCTTCATCACCAAAAGCATCCAGCAGGTCGTCTTTCAGTTGAAACCCCAGCCCGATATTGATGCCGAAATCGTATAACTCGTCAGCTTCTTTTTTAGTGGCACCGCCTACAAGGGCACCTATCTTTAAACTGGCGCCGAAAAGCACAGCTGTTTTCAGGCGGATCATTTCAATATATTCGTCAACAGAAACCTGGTTGTCTTTTTCGTAGTTCAGGTCGTACTGCTGTCCCTCGCATACTTCGATGGCTGTTTTACTGAAAACGGAAAGTGTTTGCGAGAGGATTTCTGCGCGTGCCTGTTGCGCATACTGGTAAGCCATGGCGAATAAAGTATCTCCTGATAAGATGGCAATGTTAGCCCCCCATTTTTTAAATACGGTTTCCTGTCCTCTACGGATAGGGGCATTGTCCATGATGTCATCATGGATGAGGGTGAAATTATGAAACAACTCTATGGCCAGAGCCTGTGACACAGCTTCTTCTTTGTCGCCACCAAAAAGTTCGCACGCCATCAAAGTTAAAATAGGTCTGATACGCTTGCCCTGCAAATTAATGGTATACCTGATGGGCGCGTATAATTCGTCCGGTTGGTATCCGAAAGTCTGCTTTTCGAGCTTATGTTCAAAAAAGGTTAAAAGATCTTCGTAACTACCCATGTGTAATCTATGCTAAATTATTATTACTGAATAAGATCGAGGAGGTATTGCCCGTATCCGCTTTTTAGCAGCGGCTCGGCAATTCTGGCCAGTTGCTCCGCATTAATATAGCCATTGCGGTAGGCAATTTCTTCGATGCAGCCTATCTTCAATCCCTGGCGGTCTTCAATTACTTCAACAAACTGCGATGCTTTTATCAACGAAGAAAAAGTGCCCGTATCCAGCCAGGCAGTACCACGGCCTAACACACCGACTTTTAATTTTCCCCGTTCAAGGTACTGCTTATTAACATCCGTTATTTCATATTCGCCGCGGGCACTGGGGTGAAGCTGCTTGGCAACATCTACCACCGAATTATCGTAAAAATAAAGCCCCGGAACAGCGTAATTGGATCTTGGATGTTTGGGTTTTTCCTCAATGGAAATAGCCTTGAAACCGGCATCAAATTCTACTACTCCGTAACGTTTCGGGTCTTTGACGTGATAAGCAAACACCATTCCCCCGTCAGGATCAGTGCAGCTTACTAAAAGATCCTGTAATCCCTGCCCGTAAAAAATATTATCGCCTAATATCAGCGAAACGGAATCGGTGCCAATAAATTCTTCACCCAGTACAAACGCCTGTGCCAGGCCGTTGGGAACTTCCTGCACTTTATAGTCGAAACGGCAGCCAATACGTGATCCGTCTCCCAGTAGTTTCTTGAAATGTGGCAAATCTTCAGGAGTGGAAATGATCAGGATTTCCCGTATTCCTGCCATCAGTAATACCGATACCGGGTAGTAAATCATTGGTTTGTCGTAAACAGGCATTAGTTGCTTGCTGACGGCAATGGTGAGCGGATGCAGGCGTGTTCCTGCTCCTCCGGCCAAAACAATTCCTTTCATAATTTTATCGTTAGATTTTAGTGTATTTATCCTGCGCCTGTTTTTTATGTTCCAGTTCTTCTATTACAAGTTTATCGAGTTCAATGTCTTCTTCCTCGTCAAATACTTCCATGTAAGGTTCTTTAAATGACTTAGTCAGCGCTTTCTGATCGAGTGTAAGTAACAGCGAAGGCAGCACGAATAAGTTGGATAACAAGGCAACAACAAGCGTAAAGGATACGAGGTAACCCAAAGCTTCCGTCCCTCCGAATGAAGATAAGGTAAAGATAAAAAATCCGAAAAACAGGACAATAGCTGAATAGACCATGCTGTAACCGGTTTCCCGCAGGGCTGCCAGTATCGATTCTTTAATATTCCAGTTGGTATGTTTCAGATGCAGGCGGTAGCGCGACAGGTAATGAATAGTGTTGTCAACGCTGATACCTAAGGCAATGCTAAAGATCAGAATAGTGGAAGGTTTGATGGAAATACCGAAAAGGCCCATCATGCCGGCCGTAAGTATCTGCGGGATTATATTTGGAATTAGGGAAATCAGGATCATCCTTGCCGATGAGAAAATCAATGCCATTAAAAGGGTAATGACCACAACGGCCAGAGTCAGGCTCATAAACAGGTTTTTTACCAGGTAGTCGGTTCCTTTCAAAAACACGACACTGGTTCCTGTCATGTGTACTTCATATTTTGAAGGAGGGAAAATAGAATCTACTTTCGGCCTCAGGTCGGTAAGGATTCGTTCAATGTCGTTGGTTCCTATATTGGCCATCTGGATGGAAACACGTGTTTTTGAATAACTTGAATCGACAAAAGCATTCAGAATAGACTTTTTGTTGCTGCCCGATGATAACTGTGGAACATAAGAGAGGATAAAATTTTTCTCCTGATTGTTGGGCAGGGAATACATGTTTGGGTTACCACGATAAAATGCCTGCTTGGCCGATTTTACCACTTCCACAACCGAAACGGGCTTTGAAAACTCAGGGTACAGGGCGAATGTGTCCTGCAACTGATCCAGTCTTTTTAAAAAAGACACCCTCATTATACCTTTTTTCTTCTTAGTGTCTACGGATATCTCCAGCGGCATGACGCCATTAAAATTCTGTTCCAGAAAGATAAGATCTTTGTAGAGCTTGTCTTTTTTAGAAATATCATCTACGATGTTTCCTGTTGTTTTCAGCTGAGTGATCCCGTAAATTCCCAGGATTAAAAATAGCACAGTAACTATGTAAACAGCGGTTCTGCGGTTTTGTACAATAAACACAATGCGGTTAAGCAGCCGGCTGATAAAGCCGCTTTCGAGGTGCTTCATATGTTTGGGCTTGGGCACCGCGAAGAAACTGAAGAGAATAGGCAGCAAAAACAAGGTGAGGATATAAGCGGCAAAAATATTGATGGAGGCTACAATGCCAAACTCAACCAGCATTTGGTTACTGGTAATCGTGAATGCTGCAAAGCCGGCAGCTGTTGTTGAGTTGGTAAGCAGGTTGGCATTGCCGATACGCGAAATCATACGCGACAGCGCTTTTACTTTGTTGCCATGCTCGCGGTATTCGCTCAGGTATTTGTTGAGCAGAAAAATGGAGTTTTCTACGGTAATAACAATTAAGAGGGGAGGTAGTATTCCTGTGAGGATCGTAATTTTATAACCCAGCAGCACGATGGATCCTAAAACCCATATCACAGCGATAACAACCACTGTCATCGCCAAAATCATTGCCCTTAGCGACTTAAACAGGAAAAGCAGCAACAGGGATGTGATGACCAGGGAAAGGAAGACAAAGAAAAGAAGTTCATCCTGGATTTTTTTCGAAGTTACTGTCCGGATGTATGGTAAGCCGGAATATTTAATATCAAGATCGTATTTCTCACCGAAAGCATCAATCTCCTTTTTTATGTCCTTGATGAGCTGAATCCTGGCTTTTGAATTCAGGATGTCTTTTGTGAGGGTGATCATCATCAGACTTACATCCGTTTCCCTGTTGAACAGCCTTCCGTCGTAAAGTTTTAAGCTATAAATTACCTGCTTGATTGAATCAATGGTATGCTGATCTTTGGGCTTTTCGTGTACAATGGGGAGAAAATCAAACTTTTTAAGACTGTCATTTCTTATCAGGTTGAATAACCGTGCCACCGAAACAACTTCCTGCACTCCATCCATATGAAGCACCTCATAACTGAGATCATACCAGTCGTCAAAATGTGTAAGTGTAAAAAGTTCCGGGTCCTGGATAGCTACAAAAATCACACTTCCGTCCTGCCCGAATTGCTTTTTGAAATTTTCGTATTCAATGGTGGTAGGATTGTCTTCAGGTAACATGCGCGCCATCTCGTATGTCATCTTAATCTGGCTTCCTTTGTAGCCCATGAAAATGGTGAATAGCCCGATGACCACCAGAATGGCGATCCGGTTTCGCAAAATAAATCGAACAAGCAGTTGCCACATGTGCCCTTTATAAGTTATGCGTAAATTTAAGTAACTAAAATATGCTTTTTTCTCAAACTAACGTGTAAAATTTACAGGCGTTGTATTTATCCTTGTAACTTTACAAACTGGTATTTAGAGCACAAATGTAAGTTTTGTTTTTAAAATGACAGGCAAAAAGGTTTTGTTTATTGATTCTGCTCATTCGGTTCTGCAAGCCGAATTGGAAAGAGATGGCTTTCAATGCGATAATTTCCCACCTTACAGCAAGACGGATTATGAAAGAATTATATCCGGTTACACGGGTGTGGTTATCAGAAGTAAGATTGAACTGGACAGCAATTTCCTTTCGTCTGCCAGGAACCTGAAATTTATTGCCAGAGTAGGGGCTGGAATGGAGAATATCGATGTGGATTATGCAGAAAAACAAGGGATTGTTTGCCTGAATGCGCCCGAAGGAAACAGGGATGCTGTTGGAGAACAGGCCATCGGTATGCTGCTGACGTTGATCAACAAATTGTTGGTGGCTGACAAGGAAGTGCGGGAAGGTATCTGGGAAAGAGAAAAAAACCGAGGGGTAGAGCTCGGAGGGAAAACCGTGGGAATCATTGGATATGGCAATACAGGTGGCGCTTTTGCCCGTAAATTAAGTGGTTTTGATGTTCAGGTGCTGGCATTTGATAAGTACAAAACAAATTTCTCGGATGCGTACGCGCAGGAAAGTACGATGGAGACCTTATGTGCACATTGTGATGTGGTGAGTTTGCATGTCCCGCTGACAGAGGAAACACATTATCTGGTGGATGATATGTTTATCCAAAGTTTTCACAAACCGTTTTATCTGATCAATACATCACGCGGAAAGGTGGTTCATACAGCGGATCTGGTGGCAAACCTGGAACGTGGAAAAGTGTTGGGTGCCTGCCTGGATGTGCTGGAATATGAGGGGCTGTCGTTTGAAAATCTTGATGAAAAACATCTTCCCAAAGCTTTCCGGAAACTGGTAAACAGGCAAAATGTTGTTTTATCGCCCCACATTGCGGGCTGGACGGTAGAATCCAATTACAAGCTGGCCATAACCCTGATGGAAAAAATAAGAAAACTGAATCTATAGGCGTATTCTTGTGTCTGAAGAATCGGGAACGCGCTACATTACCACTTTAATATTTCCCTGAAATCATATTCTTTCGGATCAGCTAACCATTCTTTGGCTTCTTCGTAATCGCCAGGCTCAATAAACTGTAGCCCGTGTTCGAAGATCAGCTTTGGTTTGGCTCCTTCCATATTGACCAAACGGGGTTTTATCTTGCCGTGTTCATCTTCCACATCTTCAAGATATAAAGGGGAAATCTCTCCTGATGGTGAAGCCGTTACCATGCAGCCTGTTCGACCTTCATCATACAATTTTTTTACACCATAGCCCAGCATGCCGCAATAAACCAGGTCGTAAGCCGAAGGTTGCACACAGCGCAGCTCGTAACCCAGTTCCACGGGCCGGCTTTTCACTTTAATACTCAGTTCTTTGAGTTTTTGCTGCAGCAGGATGTTGAAAATATGAGCC